>JACRHO010000007.1 GCA_016212045.1 Candidatus Omnitrophota bacterium
CATACACTCCAAAGTCCCGAACCGGCACTGCGCCTTGGCACAGGGTCGGCAGAAGATATCTTTTTTTACGACTACGGAATTTCCCGACCAAGGGGCATACTTGCTCTCATCGGTAGGGCCGAATATCCCTAATATAGGTATATTAAGGTAACTACCTATATGTAATACCGCACTGTCATTGGTAACCAAGAGTTCTGCCTTTTTTAATAAACAGGCAAGTTGCGCAATAGTTGTCTGGGCAGTTAAATCTACTATGGGAAACGGCAGTTTTCTAGCGATATATTTATTGATGCCTGCATCGCCCCCATCGCCTACCAAAACTACCTTTACCTGAAATTCTTTTACCAGCGCTGAGATTAACTCCACAAATTTTTCCTTAGGCCATCTCTTAATATGGCTGCGCGCACCAGATGCCACCACTATTATCTTATCTTCTTCACTAATGTTATTTTCTTTAAATACACCTTTGATATATTCCTCATCTTCGGGACTAATGTATAAAGAATTTCTACTGGTGACTTTGTGACCTGGTGACCTGGTGACCCTATATAGGTGCCTATCCTGCATATGTCTAATATGAGCGGGAATATACAGAAAGGGCGAGGTCTTATATCGGGCAGGTAGCAATACACCCAAAAAGCTATTGCGCAGGTCAACCACCAGCTCAAATTTTTCTTTTTTTAGTTCCTGAAATAATTTTATCTTTTCTTTAAACGGACTGTGCTTATCGTAAATAATAACTTTGGAGACCTGCGGGCTATTTTCAAAAATGGATTTTGGCCTCAGGCCCACCAGCACGGTAATTTCGGCAGCAGGAAAACTTTCTTTTAGGAAATCCAGCGCCGGCAGGGTCAGGACAACATCGCCGATGTTGCTGAGAGTAATAAAAAGAATTTTAATCATCGTTAAGGTTACATAAGGTTCCATGATGTTCCATAATGTTACATAAGGTTACTCTGTAACTTTATGGAACCTTAGGCAACCTTATGGAACTTTATGTAACTTTACCTTTTCAATCACGTCTTCTACACTTATCGCCTTCATACACCGATTATCTTTACAATTGACCAGGTAACAAGGAATTTTACAACCCACATCCTTTTGTAATATAACCACATTATCCCCAGGATACGGCCCGGTGATATCAAGCGAGGTGGGACCAAAAAGGGCAATTATTTTCTTTGCGCCCACGGCATTGGCAATATGTAGCGGCCCGGTATCTGCGCTAATGAATAAATCTGCCCTTTTCGCTAAAGCGCCTAATTGTTTTAAATTTAATCTGCCGCAACCTAAATAAAGCCGACTTTTCATTAGTCCTTGAATCTCTTGGGCTAATTTTATGTCTTGCTCTGCGCCGGTAATGAGCACCTTTGCCTTGAATTCGCTCGCTAAGCGCTCGGCCAAATCGGCCCAATACTCTTTTGGCCAGCGTTTCTCAAGCCAATTTCCCGCCGGGCTAATCACTACCAGAAAATCATCTTTAGCGATGCCCTGCTGATTTAAAAATTTCTTTACGAATTCCGTATCGTCTTCGCGGATAAAGAACTCGGTATATCTATCCTCAACCCTTAAGCCCGCCTTCTCAATAATATTCAGGTAATAATCTATGCGGTGCAGGGAATTTGCCTTTGGCGCCTTAATCTTTCTGGTTAAAAGAAACCCTCTTTTCTTGGTATAATAGCCGAATCTCTGCGGAATACCCGCCAGCCGAGAGATGAGCGCGCGGCTAAATGAGCGGTGCAGCAAAAATACCGTATCAAACCTCTTACTTTTAAGCAATTTCACAAAATTTAATTTGGCTAAGGTTCCGCGGTGTCTGTCCCTTTCATCAAAGATGATTATCTCATCTAATTGAGGATTGTCTTTTAAAATCTGGTAACAGCGGCTGGGCACAACCGAGGCAATAAAACTATCCGGAAAATTGCGCCGGATATTTCTGATTACGGCGGTAGAAAACAGGACATCCCCCAGCCAATTTACATTAAAGATAAGGATGCGTTTTGCTTGCATAATTATTTGTGGCGGCGCTCTTTAAAAAAAGTATAAAATCCGGAGGTCTCCGCCCAGAAGATAAAAAGATTGCCTGCGTTCTCAGAAATCCTGATTCTTTTTAGGGCAAAGACATCGTTATCGGGATACTCCTTGCCTGGACTAGTGGTTACTGCTAATGCGTATCCGGCATCTATAACTAACTGCCGGATCTGGCGATTAAACCTACCCGCAGGGTAACTAAACATCGTTATCGGAGTGCCTAATTTTTCCTCTAATATTTTTTTGGAATCAAATATTTGTTTCTTTACCTCCTCTAAAGACTTAATGTCAGTCAGGGGTTCGGGACCCAAGGTGTGGCTGCCAAATGAGATCAGCCCCGAAGATTGCATCTGTCTTATTTCGTCCCAACTCAACCTGTCGGCTCTTGCCACCTCATTTACGATAATAAATATAGTTGCCGGAAAATTATATTTCTTTAATATAGGGAAGGCATGGGTGTAATTATCCTTATATCCGTCGTCAAAAGTTATGGCAATGGTGCGGGGGGAGATATTTTTTTGCTCTTTAATCAAACTAACCAATGATTCCAAAGTCACGACATTATAGTGCTTTTCTTTTAAAAAATGCATTTGCCGCTGGAACGTTTCAGGAGATACAATCATCCGCTGGATGAAAGGATTTTCTTCGGGATTTACCAAATGATACATCACGATAGGAACAACATACTGCCGACGCAAGTAACCCGTGAAGAACAATATTACGGCAAGAATTATGCCAAAAATTATCTTTAATCTTCTTTGCTTAGGCATTCTAAATATACCCTTTCTGTTTCTTCTGACATTTTGTCTTGCGAAAAATTTTCTTTGACAAAATTTCTGGCATTCTCACCCAGATACTTTCTCTGCCGGGGATCTGCCAGCAACTTTAAGATCGCCGCGGCCAACTGATGGCTATCGCCGGGCTCGACCATCAAGCCATTGTATCCGTCTTTTATCAGGGCCTTTATCCCCCCCACACGAGAACCAATTACTGCCAAGCCTGCGGCCATTGCCTCCATCAAACTCAACCCCAAGCCTTCTTTAGTGGAAGGCAGGACAAATATATCCATCAGCGATAATACCTCTTCTGTATCTAAAACCGAAGGGATAAAAAATACATTTTTTTCTAAATTAAGCGATTTGGTTAGGTCCGAGAGTTCCTTCTTCCTTTTTCCATCGCCTACAATGAGGAGTTGTGCATCTGGAATTTTGGCAATGGCCTCTTTCATTGCTTGGATAAGATAATTATGCCCCTTTTCTGCAGAAAGCCGGGCGATAATCCCTATCACCGGCCCATCACCTAATCCGAATTTCTTCTTTATCTGTTCTCTGTCTTCTGTCCTCTGTTCTCTGAATCTATTTATATCAATTCCATTATGTATCACTACTATATTTTCCTCTCTGACCCCAAAGTCTCCCGCAATATGCTCTTTCACCTCCTGGCTTATCGCAATCACCTTATCCCCCCAGCAGGGGAACAGACGGCGGGAAAATCTTTTTTTAAAAAATCCATGGGCCGTAGAGACATGCGCAAGATGATAAAAGCGTTTAATCAGGCAACCCAAGACCTGGGTGGTGCGCGTGTGAGAATGAATGAGTTGAATATTTTCTTTTTTTATCCACTTCAGCAACCTAAAGAGACTGATGATGATTTTTGGGCTTACCTCAGATTTGGTCTTTATCGGTATAGGTATATACTGTATACCTTGCTCTAAAAATTGCGGGATGAGTTCTCCGCCACTTGCGGCCACATAAAGATTGTGTCCTCTCTGTTTAAGTCCTTTGGTTAAAGAAAGCAGGTAGCTGGAAATACCGCCGATATTCAGATGGTTGGTAAGATATAGAATGTTCATATTAAATAACGTTAAGGTTGCATAAAGTTCCATAAAGTTGCCTAAGGTTCCATAAGGTTACCGTGTAATCTCGTGTAACCTTATGTAACATCATGGAACCTCATGTAACATTATGTAACCTTTAACAATTTTTCAACCGCTTCTACTACTTCCTGCGGCTTAATCATCTCCATACATTTTTTAGTTTTACATTTTGATTTATAACAAGGGCTACAATCTAGTTCTTTTTTAATCACTACATAATCTTTTGCCGGCGGAAGATGGCGCCGGGGGTCAGTAGGTCCAAATAAAGCCACAAAGGGGGTGCCCATTGCCGCGGCAATATGTAAAGGCGCAGAATCGCTACTGATATAGACGCGGCATTTTTTAATCAGGCAACTCAACTGGTTAATAGTGGTCTTTGCGCAGGCA
>JACRHO010000084.1 GCA_016212045.1 Candidatus Omnitrophota bacterium
AAAGATTATTCAGCCCTTAGAAAGTACCCCAGAGGTTTATCAGGCCTTAGTTATGGGTCTGCGCGATTATGTCACTAAAAATGGATTTAACAAGGCGGTCCTTGGTTTGAGTGGAGGCATTGATTCGTCGCTGGTGGCGACTTTAGCCGTAGATGCCTTGGGGAGTGAGAATGTTTTTGGGGTATTTATGCCCTCGCGTTATTCATCTTATGATTCTGAAGAAGACACCCTGCAATTATCCCGGAATCTCGGTATAAGGTTAATCCAGATTTCCATAGAACAGATATTTAAAATGTATCTTGTGGTGCTTGAGCCGCATTTTTTGGGTTCGCAAAGAGATATTACAGAAGAAAACCTGCAGGCACGTATCCGGGGCAATATCCTGATGGCATTATCTAATAAGTTCGGATGGTTGGTATTGACCACAGGCAATAAATCCGAAATGAGCACAGGTTATGCCACGCTCTACGGAGATATGGCTGGTGGTTTTGCCGTGATTAAAGATGTGCCGAAAACTTTGGTTTATAGGCTAGCTCGGTATAGAAACTTGCAAGGCGCGGTTATCCCCGAACGTATTTTTACCAAGGCGCCTACCGCTGAATTGAGGCCAAATCAGAAGGATAGCGATACCTTGCCGGTATATGAAGAACTCGACCCTATTTTAAAGGCCTATATTGAAGAGGATAAGGATTTTACCAGCATCGCTTCTTTGGGTTTTGAGCAGAGCATGGTAGAGAGGGTGTTAGCGATGGTTGACAGAAGCGAGTATAAGCGTAGGCAGGCGCCGCCGGGAATTAAAATAACACCAAAGGCCTTTGGCCGCGACCGCAGAATGCCGATTACGAATAAATACAGAGGTTAGGAAATGACATTTGAGGAACTCCTGAAAAAATTATCTCCGACCATTAAGAGGATAGCTTATAAACTCAAGAGACAAGGATTATTTTTTAACGAGGAAGATCTGTATCAAGAGGCGCTGGTTTATCTTTGGAGAAATTTTAAGTGTGGGCTCCTTAAGGATAAGACAGATAGCTATATCTTGCAAGGGTGTTACTTTTATCTGAAAAACTATATCCGCAAGAATACTAAAAGAATAATCGTCCTGAGTCTCCATTGCAGAAATCGCGGCGAAGAGACAGCTGGCTTAGAGGAAATTATCCCTGACGGCCTTGATAAATCTACTTACTTAGATTATCTAAACGATAAATTATTAGCAGAGGCTATCCAGAATAACGGTTTAAATCCAAGAGAAAAAGAATTACTTTATTTTTATGCCCAAGGGCTTACTACCAGAGAGATAGGCCAACGTTTAGGTGTATCGCATGTGCGGGTGGTAAAGTTGACTAAGCGCATAAGGCAAAAATGCTCTCGGTATTTAGATAGTATTTAAAAAAAAGATTACCAAAAAACCATCTTTTTTACTTGTAGTAGCGTAAGGCACATAGTAGTGTGGAAGACAATGGCGTTCCTAGTAAAAGGGCGCCATTATTATTTTTAAGAAGACGTAGGCGTCTTTTAAGATCCAGTGATTGGATTTAAAGACGCCTTATTTTTTGGGGGTCTAAGATGAAGAAAATTGAATGTATAATTCGTTCGGAGAGGCTAAAAGACATTACCGATGCTTTGAAAAAGATCGGCATTGGCGGAATGACGGTAAGTGAGGTGCGTGGGTTTGGGGCACAAAGTGAAAGAACAGACAATTTCCTCTTTGTGCACAAAACGAAGATAGAAATTTATGCTGCCGATTCTCAAATAAAGGATATTGTCTCTATGGTATTAACCTATTGTTCTACAGGGAAAATAGGAGATGGTAAAATTGTGGTTTTACCTATTGATGACTGTATACGCATTAGCACAGGGGAGAGAAAAAACAAAGCCATACTTAAGAGAGGAGGTAAAAAGGAGTGAGAGAAAGGCAGAAACATAAAATTTTTGGATCTTGCTTTGTGTTTTTGATTTTTGTCCCGCCAACGGCGGGATTAAATTTTGTTTATGCTACTCCTTCGACTCATATCTGGGCGCCATCTACAGACATCCAGCCGTATAAAAAAGTGCATTTGACCAGCGATTTCTATTTCCCTACCACGAAAAAAGATTCTAGCGATAATCATCTTTATGTTAATCAGGTATACGGTCTAACCTTTAGTTTACTATCCGATAAGCCGGAAGATAATTTATTGGGAAAGTTTTGGTTTCGTCTAGGTAAGATTATGTCAGAAACCGGCTTTGACTATAAAAAAGGCTATGGTTCAGTGTTAGATACTTATCCTTGGTATTTCCATTTTAAATTAGGCCTCCCAGAGGATGCATATTTTAAGTATATGCCGACACTTGCCATTGGCGCTTATGACATGGGGGTCAGACACGATAAGACAGATTATAATGTTTGGTACCTTAAGGCCGCGAAAGCAGTTTCAATAGCTAAATTGAATTTAGGCAGGTTTTCTGCAGGCTACTTTAGTGGCAATGGCAGACTACTTCGCGATAAAAATGGTCTACGCGATAACAACGGACCAATGTTTGCCTGGGAACGTACTATGTCAGAAATATCGGATAAACTATGGTTATGTATGGATTATCAAGGGACACAATCTTCTTATGGCACACTAAATTTAGGATTTGCTTGGAGATTTACTAATAATATATCAGCTATATTAGGATATGGTATATATAACAACCGAAATAATACCGATACAATAACTCTACAAATAGACGTAGATTTTTGAAAAAGTGAAAGGAGGAAAAATGATTAATGCAGGTGATACCGCGTGGGTTTTGATTTCATCGGCTCTGGTAATGTTGATGACTCCGGGGCTGGCATTTTTCTACGGTGGTATGGTGAGAAAGAAAAATATACTTAGCGTTCTTATGCAGTGTTTTATTATCATGTGCGTACTTAGCCTGCAATGGGTAATTTTTGGTTACAGCCTTTCATTTGCCCCGGCAAAGGGATTCTGGGGTGGTTTAAGCTGGCTTGGGTTAAAAGGTGTTGGCTTTGAGCCCTATGCGGATTACGCAGGGACTATCCCCCATCAGGCATTTATGATTTTCCAGGCCATGTTTGCAATTATAACTCCCGCCTTAATTATTGGCGCCTTTGCCGAGAGAATGAAATTTTCCGCATTTTTAGTTTTTACTTTGCTTTGGGCGACCTTTGTCTATGACCCGCTTTGTCACTGGGTTTGGGGGATAGGCGGATGGTTAAGAAATTTGGGCGCCTTAGATTTTGCCGGTGGAACTGTAGTGCATATCAATGCCGGGATTGCTGCCCTGGTTACTGCCTTGGTTATTGGCCGCAGAAAGAACCTTGATTCTAATATGCCTACACCACATAACCTTCCTTTTGTGGTTTTAGGAACAGGTCTGCTTTGGTTTGGCTGGTTTGGTTTTAATGCCGGGAGTGCTCTTTCGGCAAACGGATTAGCGGTAAATGCCTTTGTAGTCACTAACACTGCTGCCGCCGCAGCGGGTTTAAGCTGGGCATTTATTGAGTGGTTACGTAATGGTAAGCCGACGATCTTCGGGACTGCTAGCGGAGTAGTCGCGGGACTGGTTGCGATTACACCTGCTGCAGGTTTTGTCAGCGTAATCCCGGCAATCATCATTGGTTTATTGGTAAGCGTATTTTGTTTTACTGCAGTCAGTATCATTAAGCCCAAATTAGGCTACGATGATTCCTTAGATGCCTTTGGCGTGCACTGCATAGGAGGGGTCTGGGGTGCCTTGGCCACTGGCTTATTTGCTTCAAAGGCGGTCAATGTTGCCGGTAGAGACGGGCTCTTTTTCGGTAACCCCAAGCAGTTTCTTGTGCAGCTTGCTGCGGTAGCAGTTACTCTTGTATATACTTTTATAGTTACCTTTGCCATCTATAAAGTCGTGGATATGCTTATAGGGATAAGGGTAAGAGAGGAAGAAGAACTTATGGGACTTGACCTTACTCAACATCACGAACGAGCATATACGGTACTGGAATAGCCCCTCGCATCTGACAATGATGAACAGGATGCTCGGGACGATTTTTCAGATAAAAAATAGCAGGAAAAATCGGAGGTCAAAATGAAACTCGTGATAGCGATAATTCAGCCTTACAAATTAGAAGCAGTAAAAGAGGAGCTTTATAGGCAAGAGGTAAACCTAATTACGGTAAGCGAAGTTTTAGGACACGGTCGCCAAAAAGGCGTTGCTGAAATTTACCGCGGTTCAAAAGAGACCGGTAATCTCTTGCGTAAAATACGCCTGGAGATTGCCGTGAATGATAATTTTGTTGAGCCCACTGTTAAGGCAGTCATCAAAGGCGCGAAGACCGGCGAGACCGGGGACGGAAAGATATTTATCTTAGATTTAAAAGAATGTATCCGTATACGCACTGAGGAACACGGCGGGGTGGCTATAGGTTAGAGAAAATTTAGGTTACCAGAAAGCATATTTTTTTACTTGTATTATTGGGCCTAAATTTTAGGCACATTGTAGTGTAAAATTAGGCAGAAGAGAGCACTGAACAGAGGCGTTCAAAATGGTCAGAGAAGATGACCGGGATGAACGCCTTTTTATTTTTTGAAAGTTTCTAAGTATGGTAAATATCAAAAATGACAATGGGAAATGGCTTAAGAATGTAATTGATGATGTCTTCAAGGAAGCTAAGTCTAAAGGATTAAGTAAATTTACTTGTTTTAAGGCGGTGATAGGAAGTGTATTGATTGATGCATTAAAAGCTTTGGAACATACAGAGGCAGAGTGGGAACTGGATCATAATTCACAAGAATTAAGGGAAAAGTTTCATCTATTGCATCATTATTTGGATTATCTTAAGCGATTTTGTGAATCCCGTTAGAAATTTTTTCTTCAAAACATAGTAAAATGATATTTCTAACGGGATGAAGGCAAAGTATAAAAAGAAAGGAGAAAAAAGACAATGGCAAAGAAGACAACTAAGAAGTTAAACGAAACAAAAGAAAACAAAGCAACACTGCGTTGGAATGGAGGGGTTAACCAAAATGACATTAAAAAGGTAACTCAGCTTATCCAGGAAAATAATATTGAGATTGTGGATTTGAAATTTAATGATCTGCCAGGCTTATGGCAGCATTTTTCGATTCCTGCAACTGAATTGTCCGAAATCGATGATCCCGTAAAGAGTATCTGGGCTGAAGGTATTGGTTTTGATGGGTCCTCTATCAGGGGATTCCAGAAGATTCAAGAATCAGACATGATTTTGCAGTTAGACCCCTCGACTGCCGTAGTTGACCCGGCCTGCGAAGTGCCTACTTTAAGTATCCTCTGTGATATCTATGACCCAATCACCAAAAAGGCCTACTCCAGAGATCCCCGCTATGTAGCCAAAAAAGCCGCAGAATATTTAAGGAGCACTGGCATTGCCGATACAAGTTACTGGGGCCCGGAGATGGAATTTTTTATCTTTAATGATATCCGTTTTGACCAGACAGAAAATTCGGGTTACTATTTTATTGATTCTACTGAAGGTGAATGGAATTCCGGCCGGGATGAGAAGCCAAATTTAGGTTATAAGCCGCGTTATAAAGAAGGGTATTTTCCAGTCCCGCCACATGATTCCTTGCAGGACTTAAGAAGTAAGATTATTTTGGCTATGATCAAGGCGGGAATTGGTATAGAAGTGCATCACCACGAGGTGGCTACTGCCGGACAGTGTGAGATTGATATGCGCTTTGGTACCCTGGTAAAAATGGCAGATAACTGCCTGATGTATAAATATATTGTGAAAAATATTGCCAAGAAAAATAATATGGTAGCCACTTTCATGCCCAAGCCGCTTTTCGGCGATAATGGTTCGGGGATGCATACACATCAGTCCCTTTGGAAGGATGGTAAAAATATTTTCTTTGACCCCAAAGGTTATGCGCTTATTTCTCAGACCGCTAAATATTATATTGGTGGCCTATTGAAACATGCGCCAGCATTGATGGCCTTTTGTGCGCCGACCACCAATTCCTACAAGCGACTTGTGCCCGGCTATGAAGCGCCGGTTAATCTTGCCTATTCGCAGAGGAATCGTTCGGCAGCAGTGCGTATTCCGGTTTATACCGAGAATCCTAGGACCAAGAGGATTGAATTTAGGCCGCCGGATAATTCCTGCAACCCCTATTTAGCTTTTGCCGCAATGCTGATGGCGGGAATTGATGGTATTCAGAATAAGATTGATCCCGGTGAACCCTTAGATAAGAATACCTATGAATTAACACCAGAAGAAGCGGCAAAGGTTCCTACGGTTACTGGGTCATTGGAAGAATCACTTGCTGCCTTAGAGAATGATTACAAATTCCTTTTAAAAGGCGATGTTTTCACGCAGGATGTAATTGATGTCTGGATTGAATACAAGAAAGAAAAAGAGATAGATGCTGTGCGTCTACGTCCACATCCTTACGAGTTTTATTTGTATTTTGATATTTAATTGTTTATATGCCCAAAGAAATTTTAGTTCTCAAGCACATTGATATCGAAGGACCAGGCAGTATGGAGGATTTTTTTCGGAATACTGCCTGGAATCTTCGGGTAATCGACTTAAGTGCGGGAGAGTTACGGTCAAAGGATGTTGCGGATGTAGTAGCAATAATATCTCTCGGCGGGCCGATGAATGTTTATGAAGATGATAAATACCCTTTTCTAAAAGATGAGGATAAATTTTTAAGAAAAGCAATCCGCGAAGAAACCCCTGTTTTGGGTATTTGTCTGGGCGCACAACTTTTGGCTCGTGCCTTTGATGCAAAAGTTAAAAAAGCCCCCGGAAAAGAGATTGGCTGGTATAAAGTGAATTTGACTAATGACGGCAGGCGTGATCCATTATTCGAGAATCTACCTCTGGAATTGGATGTTTTTCAGTGGCACCAAGATTCATTTGAAATTCCCAAAGGCGCAGCGCTTCTGGCAGAATCTCTAAGCTGTCCCAACCAGGCCTTTAGATTCGGCAGGAACGCCTATGGGCTACAGTTTCATATTGAAGTTACGCCGGAAATGGTTGAGTCCTGGATAGACAACTATATAAAAAAGGAAGCAGTGGAATTTAATCCTAAAGACATGCTTATTGAAAGCTATAAGAGAAAAGAAACTTTTAGAAGGCAGGCCGATATAGTTTATTTTAATTTTGCCAGAGTTATAGCAGAATCACAGAAAAGAAGAGGAGTAGATTAAAATTTTTTGTCTGGGTCTGCTTAACTATTAGGCAAGTTTTGATGAGCGAATGGATATTATAGAAAAGAAGATTATTGAATTAGACGATTCCCTGTATAGAGAAAAACAGGGCACTTTATACAAATATGTCTTAGAGGCGATTGAGAGGCCATTGATTGAACATGCCCTGGAACGCACGTATGGCAATCAGCTAAAGGCAGCCAAGATATTGGGAATTAATCGTAATACCATGCGCACCAAGATTAAAAAGTTGGGAATCGATCCCAATAAATGGAAGATATGATGAGAGGACTTTACGATTCTAGGTTTGAGCACGATTCCTGCGGGGTGGGCTTTGTCTGCGATATTAAAGGAAGGCCCTCACATGAGATTATCAGGCAAGGTCTGGAAGTCTTAAGGCGGCTCTCTCACCGCGGGGCAACCGGCAGCGATCCCAAAACCGGAGACGGGGCAGGAATATTAATTCAGATTCCGCATGCATTCTTAAAGAAAGTCTGCCCCCAAAGTAAAATCACTTTGCCTAATTTTGGTGAGTACGCCACAGGCCTAATCTTTCTGCCGCAGGATAAAGATGAGCGTGAATTTTGTAAGAAAGTGATTGAAGAGGCCGTAAAGGAAGAAAAGCAGAAATTCTTAGGCTGGC
>JACRHO010000080.1 GCA_016212045.1 Candidatus Omnitrophota bacterium
ATATGGATGAACTCGCAAAGCAATATAACCCCAAAGATGCCGAAGAGAAATGGTATAAATTTTGGGAAGAGCATAATTTTTTTTCTGCCCACGCAAATCCTGCCAAAAGCCCCTTCTGTATAGTTATACCACCGCCAAATGTCACCGGTATTTTACATATGGGCCATGCCCTGAACAATGCTATTCAGGATATACTTATTCGCTATCACCGCCTGAAAGGCGAAGAAGCGCTTTGGATACCCGGGACTGACCACGCTGGCATTGCTACGCAGAATGTAGTAGAAAAGTCTATAGCCAAAGAAGGATTAAAGCGCCAGGATTTAGGCAGAGAGAAGTTTATTGAACGCGTCTGGCAGTGGCGAGAACAATACGGTTCAACCATTATCAAGCAGTTGAAGAAATTAGGCGCCTCCTGCGATTGGCAAAGGACGCGCTTTACTATGGATGAAGAATACTCCCAGGCAGTAACAGAGGTTTTTGTCAGGTTGTATGAAAAGGGATTGATTTATCAAGGTAGTTATATTATTAATTGGTGCCCGCGTTGCCAGACTGCGCTTTCTGATGAAGAGGCGCCGCACCGCCAACTAAATGGGAATCTATATTACATAAGATATCCTTTAAAAGAAGAAATCCAAAATCCAAAATCCAAAATTCCAAACAAATCCCAAATCCCAAATCCCAATTTTCAAAACTACATCATAGTAGCGACGACCCGCCCAGAAACGATGCTTGGTGATACTGCTGTAGCAGTAAATCCCAAAGATAAAAGATATAGAAAGTTTATCGGTAAGACCTTAATTCTGCCTTTGGTTAACCGCGAAATAAAGATTATCGCTGATAGCATGGTAGATATGAAGTTCGGCACTGGCGCGGTAAAAGTCACCCCTGCCCATGACTCTAATGATTACATTTTAGGCAAGAGACATTATCTAGAATTTGTCAACGTGATGCATCCAGACGGCCGGATGAATGAATTTGCCGGTGATTATAAGGATATGGACCGGTTTGAGGCAAGGGAGGTTATTTTAGAGGATTTGAAAGAGAAAGGGTTGCTGGAGAAAATAGAGCCACACCAGTTATCCGCCGGACATTGTTACCGCTGCCACACCATTATTGAACCATACCTCTCCAAGCAGTGGTTTGTCAAGATGAAGCCCTTGGCTAAAGCCGCAATTGCCGTAGTTAAAAAAGGTAAAATAAAATTTTATCCTCAGCGCTGGAACAAGGTTTATCTGAATTGGATGCAGAATTTACAGGACTGGTGCATTTCCCGGCAGATATGGTGGGGACACCGCCTGCCTGTATATTATTGTAGAAAGTGCCAGGCAGGCAAATCCCAAATTCCAAATAAATTCCAAATAAATTCCAAATCCCAAATTCAAAATAAAGAAGAGGGAATTATTGTTTCAAGAATAAAACCAGAGAAATGTCCGGTCTGCGGCTCAACGGATATTTATCAGGACGAAGATGTTCTGGATACCTGGTTTTCCTCTTGGCTGTGGCCGTTTGCGACATTCGGGTGGCCTGTCAAGGGAGAGTCCCCTGAATTAAAATATTTCTATCCCACCTCTGTTTTAGTAACTGCCCCTGAAATAATCTTTTTCTGGGTGGCGCGGATGATTATGGCGGGTTTAGAGTTTATGAAAGGCATCCCCTTTAGGGATGTCTATATTCACGGCACGGTGCGGGATATTGAGGGGAAAAAGATGTCCAAGTCTTTAGGTAATATCATTGACCCCCTGGAGATTATTGAGGAATACGGCGCAGATGCTTTGCGTTTTAGTCTAGTTTCTATTACTGCCCAGGGTCAGGATATATTTTTATCCCGAGAAAGGTTCCAGCAGGGCAGAAACTTCGCTAATAAAATTTGGAATGCCTCAAGATTTATTTTAATGAATTTGGATACTCAGATTAAAACTGACCTTTGCGAATTCTTTAGGAAGAAAGATTCGGGTATTATTAACCGCTGGATATTGAGCCGCTTCTATTCAGTTTTGAAAGAGATAAATAAGGACCTTGATAGTTATAAGTTTAATGAGGCGGCCAATACCTTATACAGCTTTTTCTGGCATGAATTCTGCGATTGGTATCTGGAGATTATCAAGGTAGATATTAAAGATAGAACTAATCAAGTAGTGATGTATAAGGTCTTAGAAAAATTCTTAAGAGTATTGCATCCTTTTATGCCTTTCTTGACAGAAGAAATTTGGCAGCGCCTGCCGCACGAGGGAAGTTCTATTATGACGCAGCCCTGGCCGCATCTACAAGAGCAGATGATTGACCAGAAATTAGAGAAAGAGGTAGAGTTTATCTTTAATCTGGTTACTCAGATTAGGAACTTACGTAGCTCCATAGAATTAGAGCCGCAGCAGAAAATAAAAGTTTCGGTTTATGCGCAGAATAAAATTAAAGCCGGTCTCTTACGAGATAATTCTTCCCTGATTGTAAATCTGGCAGGACTGGAGGCGTTAGGGTTATTGACCAAACAAGCCAGGCCTAGTGGCACGATCAGCACTGTGGTAGGCGAGGCAGATGTGTATCTACACTTTGGCGGGCTTTTGGATATAGAGAAAGAAAGACAAAAAATTAAAGCTAAAATCGCTGAATTGAGTAAGATTGTAAAGAATAAGATTGAGAGGCTCAAGAACAAAGATTTTATCCAGCGCGCGCCTGAAGAAGTGGTAGAAAAAGAAAGAGAAGACGCTACTGGTCTTGGGAACGAATTGAAACGCCTGGAGAAGATGCTAAATGAATTACATTAAAGAGGAGGAGATTCAGGATTTTGTCCGCTTGAGCCTGAAAGAGGATATTGGCAGACGAGATATCACTACCAATGTTCTGATTGACAAGAATAAGATGGTGGCGGCGGTTTTGCTGGCCAAAGAGAGTTTTATTGTTTGTGGTTTAGGGGTAGCGGCTCTCGCTTTTAGGTTACAAGATAAAAATATCAAATTTAAGTCCTTAGTCAAGGAGGGCGAATTTGTAAGAAAGGAAAAGGTCTTAGCCCGAATTTCTGGCGAGGCACGAAGCATATTAACTGCCGAAAGAACGGCCTTAAATTTTTTAACTTTCCTTTCCGGCATTTCTACGAAAACCAGAAAGTTTGTCCAGGCAGTCAGGCCTTACAAGACAAAGATTATGGATACGCGTAAGACTATTCCGGGCCTGCGCCTACTTTCAAAGTATGCGGTAAGAATTGGCGGCGGCTATAATCACCGCCTGCGTCTGGATGAGATGGTGCTGATTAAAGATAATCATCTGAAGGTTACGGAAGGTTACGGAAGGTTACGGAAGGTTACGGAAGGTTACCCATTTGAGTTAGAGGTAAAAAACATTAAAGAATTCAAGCAAGCCTTAAAATTAAAACCGGATATAATTATGTTAGATAATATGAGTATAAGAGATATGAAAAAAGCAGTGCAAATTAGAAATGCCCTATCACCTAATACCTATCACCTAACACCTAAGCTTGAGGCCTCAGGCGGGATTACCCTCAAAAATATTAAAGAAGTCGCCTCCACCGGCGTAGAGATGATTTCTGTCGGAGCCCTCACCCATTCTGTAGATTCCGTTGATATAAGTCTAGAGATTATCTAATCCATGGGAAAATTTAAATTAGTTTCCAAATTCAGGCCCTGCGGCGACCAGCCAAAGGCGATTAAAGAATTGACAGAATCTATTCTGGCAGGCAATCCTTATCAGACTCTACTGGGGGTTACTGGTTCAGGCAAGACTTTCGCATTGGCTAACCTGATCGCCCAGATTAATCTGCCGACTTTATTAGTTTCTCACAACAAGACCCTGGCCGCGCAGTTGTATTCTGAATTTAAAGAATTTTTTCCCCAGAATGCCGTGGAGTATTTTGTCAGTTACTATGATTATTATCAGCCCGAGGCCTACATTCCTTCCACTGATACTTATATTGAGAAGGACTCTTCTGTTAATGACCGCCTGGACCGCCTGCGGCTTTCTACTACCTCCAGTTTAATGTCGCGCAATGATGTGCTGGTGGTGGCCTCGGTTTCCTGCATTTATAACCTGGGTTCACCTGATGAATACCGAGAGTTATTAGTTTTTATTGAGAGGCAGCAGACTATCTCCCGCGATAACCTGGTTTTGAGGTTAGTGCAGATTCAATATGAAAGAAATGATTATGAGTTTATTAGAGGTAGGCTCCGCGTCAGGGGGGATGTGGTAGAAATATTTCCCAGTTATCAGGAGAAGGCAGCGCGGATTGAATTCTCTGGAGATAGGATAGAGAAAATATCTGAAATAGACCCGGTAAGCGCAGAAGTTTTAAATTCTTTAGATAAACTGGCAATATATCCGGCGAAACATTTTATTGTTTCAACTGATACAATTGGGTCTAGGCTTAAATCTATAGAGTGGGAGTTAGAGGACCGGCTCAAATTTTTAAAGAGTAAGAATAAATTGTTAGAGGCCCAGCGCCTGGAATCGCGCACCCGTTACGATATGGAGATGCTTAAAGAAATCGGGTATTGCCATGGGATTGAAAATTATTCCCGGCATCTTTCTGGCCGGCCGCCGGGGAGCCGGCCTTATTGTCTGATGGATTATTTTCCGCAGGAATTCTTGACCATCATTGACGAGTCGCATGTGACTATTCCACAATTAGGCGGGATGTATGAAGGTGACCGCGCCAGAAAAGAGGTCTTGGTGGAATACGGCTTTAGGTTGCCATCTTGTTTAGATAACCGGCCTTTGAAATTCGGGGAATTTCAAGATTTGGCAAAACAGGTAATTTTTGTTTCTGCCACACCCAATGAATACGAAATCAAAAAAAGTAAAGGCAGGGTCATTGAACAGATTATCCGGCCTACGGGCCTGGTGGACCCGGAGATTATTGTTAAGCCGAGCCTTGGGCAATTAGAGGATTTAATTGCCGAGGTTAAATCGCGCGCGAAAAGAAATGAACGGGTATTAGTAACTACTTTGACCAAGCGCATGAGTGAGGATTTAACTAGTTATTTACAGGAAAAGGGACTCTTGGTAAAATATTTACATTCCGAGATAGAGACTATTGAACGCTCTAAAATCTTAAGAGAATTAAGAGAGAAGAAATTTGACTGCCTCGTAGGGATAAATCTTTTGCGCGAAGGATTAGATTTGCCTGAGGTTTCACTTGTGGCAATACTGGATGCGGACAAGGAAGGATTTTTGCGTTCTGCCACCGCATTAATTCAGGTGGCGGGCCGGGCAGCGCGCAATATTAATGGCACGGTGATTATGTATGCCGATAATATTACGGGTTCAATGCAAAAGGCGATGAGCGAAAGCAGGCGCCGGCGCAAAATTCAATTGGAGTTTAACCAGAAGAATAAAATCACTCCCCGCTCCATCCAGAAGGCGATTAAGCAAGGGATAGAGGACCTAGAAGAGGTAGAAGCATTTGTCCAGGATTTAACCGGCCAGAATAGAGATGAATATGAATTAGCGAAATTTATTGCGGAATTAGAATACGAAATGGAACTGGCGGCCCGGAATTTGCAGTTTGAAAAAGCCGCCACTTTTAGAGATAAGATTAAGGAGCTCAAAAAGTGCTTTTAGCCGTTGATATAGGCAATACCAATATCAATTTGGGTTTATTTGCCGCCGAGACGCTGGTGAAAAGATATACTATTCCCACACAGGCCAGGTCGTATTTTCCTTATCTGGAAAAAATCCTCGCTCAGCATAAAATTGAGGCAGCAGTAATTTGCAGCGTTGTCCCGCAAGCTACCCAGGCATTAGCCAAAGGCCTAAAGAAGGTGGTGGCTTTGCGTATATATAATATAGGTAAGGATATAGAGGTACCCTTGAAGAACCTTTACTGCCGGCCCAAACAGGTAGGCCAGGACCGCTTGGTGAATGCCTATGCTGGAGTTACTTTGTATGGTAGCCCTTTAATCGTGGTGGATTTTGGCACTGCCGTTACCTTTGATATAATCTCCCGAAAGAAAGCATACCTGGGCGGGATGATTTTACCGGGCTTAAACATTTCTCTGGATGCCCTGTACCAGCGCACGGCATTACTCCCGAAGATTAAATTAACTAGACCCAGAGAATTCATTGGCCGGGATACGCAAAATAGTATGTTAAGCGGCATAGTTTATGGTTTTTCCAGCCTTACTGACGCCTTAGTAGTAAAGATAAAGAAAAAGATAGGTAAAGAAGCCTTGGTCATTGGTACAGGTGGTAATATCCGGCTGATGGCCAGATACGCTCAGCGATTAGATAAGATAGACCCAGATTTAACCCTTAAAGGCCTCCACCTTATTTATAAAACCCGCCAATTTTGAAAACGTTTTCTTTTACCGCTAAAATACCCTTGAAATAACCTCCGGAGTAACTCATACTTATTTTGGGTCAGAGTTGAAAGTCCTTGATGCACAAAGGAGAACGTAAAATGTCGGGTCCGGAGGTTCGGGAGAGAAGGAGAGTTCCTAGGTTCTCGGTTTCCATTCCTTTAACCTACTACAACTTCAATTCCCAAAAAAGCAATCAGGGAAAACTGCACAATCTGAGCGCCCAGGGCATAGGTTTTGTCACCGATGAAGAATTAGCGCCGGGAACTTATCTAGAGATCTGGCTAGAGATGCCTGATAACGGTGAACAGATTTATACCAAAGGAAAGGTAGTCTGGACCAAGCAGTTAGAAACTAACCAATATCGCGTCGGGATTAATTTGGAAGGTTTCAACTTAAAACCCATTCCCATTGTCTTAAGAATAATCCAAGTAAAA
>JACRHO010000081.1 GCA_016212045.1 Candidatus Omnitrophota bacterium
GAGACTGGAGGACATAATTTCACGGTAGATTGCCTCCAATGCAGAATTAGCAAGCGGTCCCTTATTGAGCAAAACTATTTTTCTTAAAACCTCTCTTTCGCGCTCAGGCGAATATATGCTCTTTCCGATTTTCTGCTTTAACCTGGAGATATTCAGAGTGATGGTAGCGCGCCGGCTTAAAAGTGAAACTACTTTTTTGTCTATATTATCAATTTGTCGGCGCAACATTTTTAGTTTCATTTTTTTCTCCTTTTATTGGCTTTTAAGGTGCTGCCAGTATGTCTATCTTAGGCAAATCTTCCAAAGATTTTAAACCAAAATGCTCCAAGAACTGCCGGGTGGTGCCATAAATCTTGGGCCTGCCAGGTGCTTTTTTTCTTCCGCAGACGCGGATGAGGTCTTTATCTAAAAGATTGCGCATCATCCCGTCAATATTTACATTCCTGATGGACTCAACCTCAAGCCGCGTTACCGGCTGCTTATAAGCCACGATGGCTAAGGTCTCTAAGGCAGGCTTAGAGAGCCTATCTACCCGACGCTGTTTATATAATTTTTTTAAAAAACACGAAAAAGTATTGGCGGTAATCATCTGAAAACCGCCGGCGACTTCAATAATGCGGATACCGCGGTTTGCTGCTTCATACTCCTTGCTTAATTCTTCTAATATTCTGCGAATTTCCGATGTTTGGAAATTATCTAAGACATTTTTTATCTGCTCCAGGGTTAAGGGTCTATCGCTAGCAAACAATAACGCCTCAATCACCGACTTGACCCCGTTACAAATCTTATTTTTATCCCTAATAGATTCGATATTTGTAACGGGGTTGACATTATCTGACATACTTATCTCGCACTTTTCTGTTTATAAACTTCGTTCAATAATTCTTCCGTGGTTTTGAGATTACTGTTTCTTTCTAACGCTTTCTTAACCATAGAGAGCGCTTCAGATTTTTTATACTCTAACTGGACCAAGACGGCCAAGGCCTCCTCTTCAATATCGCTTGTCTTTATTTCTTCTTTAATCTCGCCATCCTTAATCAGCCCGAATTTGCCGATTTTATTTTGTAATTTAGCCACAATCTCTTTTGCCCGCTGCTGGCCGATACCTGGCAGGGACCTTAAAAAATTTATATCTGCCTCATCAATGGCCTTGGCAATTAAAGAGATGGGTTTGTTTAAGGCCTTGATTGCTCCGCGCGGGCCAATGCCAGAAACAGTAATAAAGGCCTCAAAGAATTCTTTTTCTATTTCATTCAAGAAACCAATTAATACCGGCGTACTTCTACTCGGCTCAACCTGGGCATAATGGTAAGTAAACAGGCTCACTGTGCCGTCGCGGTTTATATTTTCATCCAGGCGCTGCATCACGGTTAAGGGAATCAGCACTTCGTAACAGATGCCGCCTAAATCCAGGACTAAATAATTTGTCCCTTTTTCAACTACTTTTCCTGAAATACGCGCAATCATTTTTTATTTTATCTACTTTCATCACAGAACTGTGTGTAATCGCCAAGGCCAAGGCATCAGTAATATCAGTATATTTGGGAATACTCGCCAAGCGCAGCATATTCGCCACCATCCTCTGTATCTGATGCTTAGAGGCCAGGCCTTGTCCCACAACTGCCTTCTTTACCCGCGTAGCAGCATATTCCACTAAAGGAACATTATTTCTGGCACAGGCCAGGACAATTACACTGCGTACCTCGCCTAAAATATATGCTGTAGTCGGATGGCGATAGTGCACATAAACTTTTTCTAAAACAGCGACCTCGGGCCTTACTTCAGAGATTACCTTGGTGAGCGCCTGGTATATCTTATCTAATCTCTGTGGCAGAGTTTGGCGGCTGGAGGTCTTGACTATCCCTGCCTCCAAGAAAGATAGCCTGTTTTCTTTAAAATCAATCGCGCCGTATCCGGTAACTGTCAGGGCCGGGTCAACTCCCAAGATCTTCATCGCTAACTACTTGCCGAGGCCATCTGCTCAATAATCTCATCGGGTATATCAAAGTTAGCATAAACTTGCTGGACATCATCATGGCCTTCCAGGGCCTCAATTAACATTAAGAGTTGTTTGGCATCATTGCCAGTTAACTTAATAGTTGAAGATGGAATCATGGTGACCTCAGCAGTATTGTATTTTATGTTTTTTGAGTCCAGGGCGGATTTTACCTTTTCAAAGTCCTGCGTAGATGTGAATATCTCATAATTTTTTTCTTCAGACTTCATATCTTCTCCCCCCGCCTCCAAGACAATAGACATCAGTTCTTCTTCTTTGGCAAGGGCCTTCTCCACTGATATGTAGCCTTTCTTAGTAAATATCCAGCTTACTGAACCGGCGCCAGCCATATTCCCGCCTTTTTTGGACATAATGTTGCGCAATTCGGCAGTGGTGCGGTTTTTATTATCTGTAAGCGCCTCAATTAAAATTGCCACCCCTCCTGGCCCATAGGCCTCATACGTCACTGTTTCATAAACTATCCCGGGCAACTCGCCAGTGCCGCGCTTAACCGCCATCTTGATATTATCCGAAGGCATATTAGCTTCCCTGGCCCGGCTAATTATCATGCGTAATCTGGGGTTAGTATCGGGGTTGCCGCCGCCTTCGCGCGCGGATACGGTAATTTCCTTGATAATCTTGGTATAGGCAGCGCCTTTTGCCGCATCTGCGGCTGTCTTTTTTGATTTATTAGTTTTCCATTTTGAATGACCAGACATATTGTTCCTC
>JACRHO010000082.1 GCA_016212045.1 Candidatus Omnitrophota bacterium
GTTATCAAAATCGAATAATGCGGGGAGAAAACTTTGATAAAGGAGTTAATCCTATGAGTAACTCCTTTTTGTTTTTGGGAAAGAAAATTTTCGGCAACTTCGGGGCTTGCGGCTGGCTGAGGAGAAACTAAACTATCCACGAGATCTTTATTTCGTCTTGCAATATTTTAAATTCCTTATCACCCGTTAGCAGTTCTCCTCTATGGAGTTTTGCCAACGCAGCAGCAAAACAATCAGCATAGGAAATTTTTTTGGTGGCTTTAAAGCGGGCGGCTTCTTTGGCAAGTTGTATATCTACATCAATTATATCGATAGGTAAGGTTTTGATTATCTTTTCAATTTCATGCGCTTTTTCTTGTCCACATTCACGTAAGACAATATAATAAACTTCTCCAAAGTTTACCGTAGTCATTAACAAATAATTATCTTTCTCTACTGCAGAAACAAATAATGACTCAACCTTTTCAAAGCCAGCCTCTTTCTCTAAAAAAACCAAGAGGCCATGGGCATCAAGAATTCTCTTCATAGCTTTAGGCCTCTCTTTCTTTATCTTTTGCGCGCTCTGCTAATAGTGCTTTTGATAATTTTCCTTTAGTCGGCAAAACTCCAGCAATCCTTTCAAAATATTCAGGCGTGACCGGCTTAAGAATTAGCTCATTGCCCCTTTCTTCAATATAGAGCTTTGTCCCTCTTTTTATTTTTAGTCTATTGCGGATCTTTGAAGGTATCACGATCTGCCCTTTCGTAGTTACTATTGTCGTAGTCATTTCTATCTCCTCCTTTCGGAACAAAGTATACCATATATTAAAAGGTATGTCAAGTATTTTTTTTCTTACATTTTAAGATAGTAATACTAAATGAGGCTTATCCGACATATCCAAAATCGGCGCTGCCGCCACCCAGCGCCGATTTTGTCTATCTGCTTTAGTCTTTTCTAAAAATTTGCTTTCTCTTTCCCCGCCCGGTGAGGGGCGGGGGATATTTTTGAATTTGTTAGATTTCGCGGCGGGATTCTAAAGCCCTGGAGAGGGTAGAAGAATCGGCGTATTCTAAATTGGAACCCATGGGGATGCCCACGCCGATGCGGGTCAATTTTATCCCCAAGGGTTTAATTAGTTTCGTAAGATAGAGCGCGGTGGTCTCGCCTTCAGTGTCGGCATCCGTGGCAATAATCACTTCTTTGATATTATTCTCTTTTATTCTATTCAGTAGAGTCTCAATCTTTAAATCGCCGGGGCCTTTTCCTTCTAAAGGAGAAATCGCGCCCATTAAGACATGGTAAAGCCCGGAAAAATTCCCTGCCTTCTCTAATGCGGTGACGTCGCTGGGTTTCTCGACGATACAGATAATGTCTTTTCGGCGCCGAACATCCTGGCAGATTTTACAGAGTTCCTCTTCGCTTAAATTATGGCAGATGCGGCAGAAGCGTACGTTTTCTTTGACCTTGGAGATTGCCTGCGAAAGCGAACTGATTTCTTCTTTTGGAGCCTCCAGGATGTAACCGATAATCCGCTCGGCGCTGCGCCGGCCAATGCCGGGGAATTTAGTCAGTTTCTCAATTAATTTTTCTATGGATTCGGGGTAAGACAAGCTATCCCTCTCTAATTATCCTACCCTTGAACATATCCAGGGCGGATTTGACAAAAGGATGCTCCTGGGCATCCTCCCTTTCTACTCTCTCCTGCGAAAGGATAAAATTGACCCTCAGGTCAGTATTAAAAATCTCCGAGACCGTCTTTTCAATAATTGCCTTATTCTCTTTTCTCTCCAGGGATTCCTTATGCAAGGAATAATTGCGGGGAAAAGAGACAGTCAGAATATTATTCTCTAATTTCAAGGGGCTGCCCTCATTAAGATAAGTTGCCGCAGACATCTTAATCCGGCCCAGGGACTCAATAATATTATTCCAGGCCCCTTTTAAATCCTCAAAAGAAGTAGGTGTCTGGGGCTTCTCTTTTGCCGGATTTACCGCCGGAGGATTATTTTTTAATGGCGCAGGGGCGATGCTTGCGCCAGAGGTAGGTTTTGGCGCTGGGTTTGCCTGCGCGCCAGGACTTCTCTTGTCGTGGGCTAACTTCACTAAACTTATCTCCAGGGGGATACGCAAGGAATCTAAGCGCTTAGACATCTCCTGCGCATTGACCAAAACACTAAAGGCGCTAAAGATTTCTTCCAAAGTAAAGTCCTTGGCCTGCTCGGCTAATTTCTGGCAAATCTCCTGCGGCAGGTCAATCAGTTTGGAATCTGCCTGCGCGACCTTGGCAATCATCAGATTGCGGAAATGTTCAATGATGCTATTGAAAAATACGCCGGTATCCTTACCTTCTTCGATGATGGTATTGAGCAAGGCCAAGGCAGATTTGGCATCCTTTTTAATGATTTTGTCCGCCATCTCAAAGAGTGCCTCCTCTTCTACCAGGCCCAGGACAGAAACCACATCTTTTAAGGAGACCTTGCCTTTGGAAAAAGAAACTAACTGGTCTAAAACTGATTCGGCGTCCCTGAGCGAGCCGTCGCTTGCGCGGGCAATGGCAAAGAGGACTTCCTTATCTATATCTATTTTTTCTGCGGCCACTATTTTTTCTAATTGCGCGATAATCTCCATTACTGCGATGCGCCGGAAATCAAAACGCTGGCAACGGGAGAGTATGGTCGGGATGACCTTGTGCGGCTGGGTGGTGGCAAAGATAAATTTGACAAACTCCGGCGGCTCCTCTAAGGTCTTTAGCAGCGCATTAAATCCGTCGGGAGTAATCTGGTGGACCTCATCTATGATATAAACCTTAAATTTTCCTTGGACAGGAGCAAACTTGACATTTTCCCGCAGGGTGCGGATTTCATCTATGCCGCGGTTTGAGGCGCCGTCTATTTCAAGCACATCCAGGCTTCTACCTTGGCTAATTTCTATACAAGAGGGGCAGGTTCCGCAAGGGGCAGTAGTAGGGCCGTTTTTACAATTCAGTGCCTTGGCTAAAATACGGGCAGTGGAAGTTTTACCCACGCCTCGCGGCCCGGCAAAAAGATAGGCATGGGCAAGCCGCTTCTTATCTATGGCGCTTTTTAATGTCCCGACAATATGGTTCTGGCCGATAATCTCGTCAAAATTCTTCGGCCGCCATTTTAA
>JACRHO010000083.1 GCA_016212045.1 Candidatus Omnitrophota bacterium
CAGGACAGGTTCGTTACTTTGGATTTTTCTTGATGAAGTGATATGGTGGGGAAAGCCTGAATTTGGGCCAGAGGCAACAATAGTCTCAAATCCTGAGGAGTAGGCGCCATTTTGCCGAATAAAACGCTCTAATTCCCCGGCTATTTCCAATTCCGTCAGGCCCGCTCGGATAAAATCCTGGATAAACCTGAAGGCAGCGATGTTTATCTGCGTTGCCTTTTTGATTTTGGCTAACTCTTCCTTGTCTTTTTTAAGCCGCAGGCCTTCTATGATGCCATAGGTCGGGATAAAGTTTAGAGATTTACTTAAGCCATCTTTTATTTTTTGATATTCGGCAAAAGAAAGCTCCCTTTCTTCAAAACCAACCTGCTTCAAACCCAATTGCCGGCAGGTTTTGGCGATAAAAGTAAAAACAGAGCCTCTACTTTGTTTTACAATGCAGTCTTTGAGGCTGGCCTTGGCCTCTTGGGTGTAGCGGGAATCAGTAATATAGATATTTTGTTTTGGGGAGAGGATAAAATAGGAATCGCGGCTACGGTAGTCGGTGAGATACGATATATTGGCACTAGATGAAAGAAGCAGGCCATCTAATTTGTTTTCGGCTAATTTCTGGTAGGCGTTTTTTAGGTGAGGATTCACCCCGCTCTTGCTTAAATTTTCACTATATTTATTATTAGCAAGGGCGGGGTTCATTTAGCATCAATTAAGTCAAGTAATGCCTCTAATCCCAGCAGGTAACTTTTCATCCCGAAACCCATAATCACGCCTTTTGCTACTGGGCTAATCAGGGATTTTTGCCGGAATTCTTCCCGGGAATAGATATTAGAAAGGTGTACCTCAATAGCAATTATACCACAAGCCGCAATAGCATCTCTGATGGCAACGCTCGTATGCGTGTAAGCCGCAGGATTTATTAAGAGGCCCTGAATTTTTCCCTTGCTTTTGCCGATGAGGTCAACAATCTCTCCTTCGTGGTTAGACTGGAAAATCTTTAAGGCCGCCTTTCTTTTTCTGGCCAATTTAGTCAAGGCGCTATTTATTTCTTTCAGGGTTACCTTGCCGTAAATAGCCGGCTCCCTTTTTCCTAAGAGGTCTAAATTTGGGCCGTGGATTACCAATATCTTTTTCATCTTAATCTTCTGCCTCGTCTATTAACATTACGGGTATGCCGTCTTTTATCGGATATTTCCTGCTGCACTTTTTACAGACGATTTTATTCTCCTTTAATTCCACATCGCCTTTGCAGGCAGGACAGGCCAGGATATCCAATAGTTCTTTATCAATCATTGCGTAGTCTCCTTAGGTTTGGCAATATAATGCATTCTTAATTCGTAAAGCAGTTTTTCTAATAAATCCTCCTCATCCTTATTTAAATTTCCCTTAGTTTTTTCCTTAAGCATCCCTAAGGTATCAATAATAAATTTTGCCTGGGTGAGGTCTTCTTCTGTTTTATTGGTTGCTGGATTAGGGGCTAGCCCTAAGAAAATAGATGCCTGCAAGGCAAGGGTGGTCACAAAAAAATTAAAGTCCGGCTCAGGAGGGACAAACTTGCCCTCTTTTTTCAAGGAATCTTTTTCTTTTTGCGCTGATTCCTTCCAACTCTCGTCGATATTTTTGTTAAGTTCATCCATATTTTCTTTAATATATTACTATCCCTGCGTAACCCACTACGCTATCTGTATCCCCGGTCACATCGCCGGAGGTCTGATATTTTACCAGCGTCCCCTTTTGGCCGCCTAATGCCTTTGCCGCAGATAGCATCACTACTGCTGGTGCGTAGCCACACATAGAGATATTCAGGCGCTCGACTTTTTCGGTTAATTTATCTTCGTTTAATTCCAAAATCGCCTCTATTGCTTGCTTATCTTTTTCTTGCGCTCTTTTTTGCGGCTCATAGTGGGTCATATCAGAACTGGCGATAATCAAGGTTGAATCCTTAATGTTTAATTCTTTAATCACTCGGGCAATTCCTTTGCCGATTTCTTTGAGCAGCTCTAATCCACTAGAGAAAAGAATGATCGGGACTATCTTGAAATCTTTTTTCAGATACTGCAGAATCGGCAGCTCTACCTCCAGAGAGTGTTCATGCAGGTGGGCGAGTGAGTCCTCTTGCAGGTATGGCGAACTTTTGAGGATTTCTTTAGCCAGCGGACTATCTATTTCTATTTCGCCTAAAGGGGTCTGCCAGCGGCCAGTGGTCATAATGCTAAATTCTTTGCCATAACCAGTATGGTTAGGGCCGATAAGAATTATTTTATCTTTTAGATTAATCTCTGAGACGGTCTCTGCGGCAACTTGTCCTGAATACATATATCCGGCGTGCGGTAACATACAGGCCAGGGCATTTATTTTAGCGGGGTTTTCTTTTAGCCATCCTGCTATTTGTCTTTTTAGATCTAGTGTTGAGGCAGGATAAAATTGTCCTGCTGCTGCAGGGCGCCTTACTTCAATTTCTTTCATTAAAGAGGCCTTCTAAAAATCTTTTACTTTCTTTTAAATCTTCAGCAGAGCTCGGCTGGTGCGCCTCAATTATTTTTAAGGTATCTTCTTTTAGGTAGGGCTTTAAAAGTTTAAAGTCAATCTCTCCTTTATGCGGAGGCTGGTGGTCGCTACCTTTTACAATATTGTGCAGATGCACCCCCAGCAAATTCTGGCCATATAATTGCAGGTAATCTTGGTGTCTGGTGAACCCCAGGTCTTCCATCATCTGGGCATGCCCGGTATCGTGCCAATAAAAAATACTGCCGCCTTTAAACTTATCTAAAATCAGGCCTGTTTCTTCTAAGGAGGGGATTTCGCGAAAATAAAAGCGGGTTTCTACTCCTAACGATATGCCGCATCTTGAGGCATAGGCATTCAAGATATCCAGACTCTTTAAGGCCTTCTCAAAGGAAGGCCGGCTTAAACCCTGCCTTTCTTTGATCATTTTATCCCGCAAGCCCCTAAACTCTTCTGAATCTCTTTTGCCGTTTGCGTAGAGGCGGATTAAATTTTTGGTCCGCTCGGGTATTTCTATCCTGCCGCAGTGCAGCACCACTGCCTCAGCGCCTAAGATGCGCGCAGTATCAATAGTTTTCTGGGTATGTTTTATCGCCAGGGCCCTTTCTGCTTCATTGGCGGAAGCTAAAGAATAACAATCTGGCAGGGCATCCTCTCTTTTTAAGCCTTCAGGGATGGGGCAATAATTATGCAGGCTTAAGACCTTTATCTGGTCCTCTGCACAGAGGTTTTCCATCTCTTTGACCATTGCCGGCGTAAGGTTAAAACTTAACTCCACCGCGCTAAACCCCAGATTTTTTATTTCAAAGAGCAATGGCCCAGCTTCTTCATAGCGGAAGGCATTCCAGGAAGTAGAAAGTCCTAAGGCCATCGCTAACGCTGTCTTCTCATTTTCTTTCTTCTGCGGTCGCTGGGCTTTTCATAATGCTTGCGGTCTCTGACCTCTTTTAAAATACCGGATTCTTCAATCTTTCTTTTAAAACGGCGCAGCGCGGATTCAAAAGACTCATCTTTTCTTACTTCAACCTCTGGCATCTTGCATCATCTCCTTTAGAAAATTATAATACCACCGATTAAATCCCTTGTCAATAGCCACCCAACCCCCACACACCTACGCGGTGGGATGGCGGTTATTCTATTTCAAAGGAAATATCTACATTAAAACTCAATTGGGGGTAGTCTAATTCTTTGGGGAAGGCGGGAAACGGCGAGGCTTCTTTTATGCTGCGCAGGGCAACTTCTTGTAGATAAGGACTAAAGGAAGACCTCTCTTTTAATACGTGGGCTTCCTGTAATACTCCATCGCTTGAGATAACAAAGGTTATAGAAACCTCGCCCGTTTCTGTTCCGGAGTAATTCTGATGCAGGGCGCGCTTAAATTTCTCGCGCACAATCTGCGCATGCGCAATATAAGCGACGCTATTTATTTTTTCTATATTATTTGCGCTGGATAAGACTATCTTCTTTTTCACCACCATAATATCCGGCTTCTCAATGCTAGGTTTTATAAAATCTGTCCTGCGGACAAACGCATCTTTATTTTCTTTAAAGAAATCCTGTTTATGCAAAGACGGCAGCGGTATTTTTTTCTGACTAATTATTTGAGGGGGTAATTTCAAAAATGGCTCTTTTTTAACCGGCTCTTTTAGGTACCTGACTTCTGTTTCCGGCGAGAGTTTGTTTGTAGAAAAGTGCAAAAGGCTCGGATTATTCAATAATATAGCCCCGTGGATAATAAGCGAAATTAATAAAGCAATTTTAAACGAACTATCTTTAGGCATCTTTTTTCAAAATTCAATTCCTCTTCGGCTTTTGAGGTTTTTCTGAAAATAATGTTTCCGCTCTCTTATTTCGCTAACGAGGTCGGCTAACTTTAAAATCTCTACGGGCGCAGAACGGCCGGTTAAAACAAGTTCTATTTTTTTAGGCGTTTTCTTAATCAGCTCCAGGACATCTTTTAGAGCCACAAGACGAAGTTTTAAGGCAATATTTATTTCATCCAGTATCAGCATATCGCAAGACCCACAGGCAATAATTTTATTAACTTTATTTAATCCCTTCTTTGCTAATTTTATATCCCTGAGAGTAGGTGTTTTTTTAATAAAGCACCCCCTGCCGAACTGCTCCACTTTGATATTCTTAATTTTCCTTAATGAATTTAATTCGCTGCAATGTTTTCCTTTGACAAACTGGGCGATAAATACTTTTAAGCCCGCGCCAGCTGCTCTTAATGCTAGACCCAGCGCCGCCGTGGTCTTACCTTTACCATTTCCTGTATATACCTGTATCATCTTATAATTATCCCCCAGCCCATTATACCTAAGGCACAGAGGACGCTCACAATTAATCCTGCGCCAATCACCCCGGCGACGATGGCAATAAAGGCATAACTGAAGCGAATTTTAAATAATGAGGCTGCCACTACGCCGCTCCAGGCGCCAGTCATTGGAAGCGGTATAGCCACAAAGATAGCCAGACCCAATGCCTCGTATTTTTGAATGGTGTTTGCATTCTTTTTTGTGCGTTCAAAAACCCAATCAAAAAAATGTGACCAAATTTTAAATTTCCTTAAACGGTTTGAAACGGGTTCAAAAAGAAAAAGCGCCGGAGCAACAAAACTAATATTCCCCATTACTGACAGCCAGAAAGCCTTGCCTAAAGGCATACCAAAAGATAATGCTAAAGGAATCGCCCCTCTTAATTCCGAGATAGGTAGGCTTGCGACAATCATCACTACCAGTTCTTTGGGTATATCCTTTAAATAATTTATTATTGCATATAACATCTCAGGACACCTGTCTATTATAGCCGTATTTGCCGACCAGGGGCACGAAGACACAGCCGCAGACACTAGTAGAGGAAATTTTTCCCTGTTTTTTTTCTATGATGGTCAATACCTGGCTAAAAGTTTCTCCTAAGGGCAAAATAAGTTTCCCTTTTTCTTTTAACTGCTCTACTAAAGGCAGGGGGACAATAGGCGTAGCCGCAGTAACTATAATCCGCTCAAATGGCGCCTGTTCTGGCCAGCCCAGCGAGCCATCATCTACTTTAATTTTTATATTACTATAACCTAATTCGTTAAAGGTTAGTTCTGCGCTTTTAGCAAGACTTACAATCCTCTCCACACTATAAACCTCTTTGGCTAATTCCGCTAATATCGCGGCCTGATACCCAGAGCCAGTCCCTATTTCTAAGACCTTCTCCTCTCCCATCAAATCCAGGCACTCTGTCATTAAGGCGACGATGTAAGGCTGGGATATAGTTTGGCCCCAACCTATAGGCACGGGAAAATCTGCATAGGCGCTTTCCCATAAATCCGCAGGTATAAAATTATGCCGCTCTACCGTTCTAAAGGCCTCCAGTACCTTCTGGTTTTTAATGCCCCGGGGGATAAGCTGCTCCTCTACCATTTTATTTCTTATGCTCGCGTAGTCCATACCTGTCTTATAATAAAGCGGATAAATCTTAAGGTATCAACAAAGGGATTTATCTGGCTTTTTTCTCCGGCATAGATAGTTTTGATGGCTGCGGATTCAATTTTAAATCCCAGGCGAGAGGCCTGAATTAAAATTTCTGACTCAGTTTCATATTTGGAAGTACACAGTTTAAGTTTTTCTAAAACCTCTTTCTTAATCAGGCGGAAGCCGCATTGCGTATCCGGGATTTTTTGTTTTACTACTAAAGAGATAAACCAGGACATCAATCTATTAGTCCATAACCTGATTAAAGGCATGGTCTTGGCTTTACTCATCCGGTTCCCCACAATAATCCCTGTCTTTGCAGATTTGGCTAAATCTATAAAATTAACTATATCTATAGGCCGGTGTTGACCGTCGCCATCCATAGTAATTACCGCATCAGCCCCA
>JACRHO010000008.1 GCA_016212045.1 Candidatus Omnitrophota bacterium
ATAAAAAGACAGTAGTTGTTACAGGAGGAGCAGGATTTATCGGTTCGCATCTGTCTGAGCGGTTAATCAGCGAGGATTTTAGGGTTATCTGCTTAGATAATTTTATCACCGGCAGACCGGAGAATGTAAAGCACCTTATTAAAGATAAAAACTTTAGATTTATAAAACACAATGTCACAAGATATATTAATCTTAAAGGAAAAATAGATTATGTTTTGCATTTTGCTTCACCTGCCTCGCCAGAAGATTATTTAAAATTTCCTATTCAGACTTTAAAGGTAGGCTCTTTAGGCACGCATAATGCCTTAGGATTAGCTAAAGAAAAAAAGGCAAAATTTATGCTGGCTTCTACTTCGGAAGTTTACGGCGATCCGTTAGTGCATCCCCAGCCAGAGAGTTACTGGGGTAATGTCAATTCTATCGGAGTGCGTGGATGTTATGACGAATCCAAGCGTTTTGCCGAGGCAATTACCATGGCATATCAGCGGGTGCATAAAATAGATACGCAGATTGTCAGGATTTTTAATAGCTACGGACCCAGAATGCGTATAAACGATGGCCGCGTAGTGCCTAACTTTATCTATCAGGCCTTAAGTAACAAACCTATAACTGTATATGGAAAAGGTACCCAAACCAGAAGTTTTTGTTATATTGATGATTTAATTGAAGGAATATTTAGACTGATGAATTCTCGCCTTAATGAACCGATAAACTTGGGTAATCCTGATGAATTTACGATTTTAGAATTAGCCAAGATTGTGATTAAATTAACGCAGAGCAAAAGTAGAATTGTCTTCAAACCTCTGCCTGCCGACGACCCCAAGCAGCGCCAGCCCGATATTAGCAAGGCAAAGAGATTGCTTAAATGGCAGCCCCAGATACAATTAGAAGAAGGGCTTAAAGAGACGATGGGCTGGTTTAAGGCAGAAAAACAACTTCGTGAATTCTCTTGACAAAATTTAAAGTAAGTGGTATAAAGAAGGATAATAAAGGTGACCGGCGCTTAAGAAGCAGTTATAATAAATAGTGTCAAAATAAAGAGCGCAAAAAGTCAATTTTACCTTAGAAAGGAGGGCTACAGAAGATGAGAAAAGGTTTTACGCTCGTGGAAATCATGATTGTAGTAGCAATCATTGCTCTGTTAGCGGCGATTGCTATACCTAACCTATTAAGGGCAAGAACCACGGCTAATGAATCCGCTGCCCAGGCAACCCTGAGGACTATTTCTACAGCATTGGAGACTTATGCTGCCGCTAGTAATGGTCAATATCCATCTGCCGAGAGTGCTTTATTAGCCCCTGCGGCAAACCCACCATTTCTAAACAAATCGTATTGCACTCAGACGGAGAATGGTTATACTTATGGCTGTGCACTAAATACACCAGGTTATACTTTAACTGCTCGGCCAGTAAACTGCACCACTGCCGGCACCAAGAGCTTTACTATGTCTACAGGCGGAGTGCTGGTTACGGATGCAACCTGCACCGCTGCTGGCGGATAGCACTTTGTGTTGTAAAAAGTTTTACGCAAAGGGCGAGTGAATAGTCACTCGCCCTTCTTATTTTTCTTGACTATTTGATAGCGCCAACATAAAATATTATCTAATATGGTCAGAAATAAAAAGTCAGGGGTTAGCCTGATTGAGCTCTTATTTGCGATAACTATTTTGGTCTTTGTGCTCACCGGGCTACTAGTGCTTTTTATCAACTGTCTCTTCCTGAATGCCTCCTGCCGTAATCTCGCCACTGCCCTTAGTCATGCCCAATATATAGTGGAAGAAATTAGAGGCACAACCTTTAGCGAGATCGAGTCAAAGATTAACCATAATGACTGGGACCTTGATACAGATGAATTATCGGGCATAGCATATAATTTTTCCACACTGCCAAATGAGAATATAAATACGGAAACGTTTCAGTCTGGGAATCCGTTAGGAGTTTCTGTAGGAGTTACTTGGAAAGACCGCAACCAGAGAAATAGAAACACGGAATTGCGGACATTGATTACAAACTATTGATGCGGGCATTTACCTTAATAGAGGTCTTAATAAGTATAGTTATATTTGGGCTGCTCATCGTAAGTATCTACAGCGTGTTAAATGTAGGGAGTAATACATATTATACAGAGACAGGCTTGAGCAGTCTGCAGCAAGAGGCGCGCCGGGCTTTGGAGTGGATGACGAGAGAATTGCGCGAATCTACCAGTAGAACCATTAGTGTTATTGATGCTAATAATGATAGAATTACCTTTAATACCATTACAGCATCTAATATCCAGTATTATCGCGATAGAAACGATATTAATGGCGACGGCGTTACTAATCAGGTAATTCGCGAATATCCAGCGGGCATAAGAAAGATTTTAGCCAATGATATCACCAAGTTGAAGTTTTCAGAGAGCAGTAATTTCTTAGAAATACAATTAGAGGCAGGCAAAACTTCCATGCGCAGAGAGTTATCGTTTCCTTTAAAGGGCAAGGTAAATTTAAGGAATGAATAAAAAAGGAATCGCCTTAGTTTTAAGTTTTATGATTATAGCCTTTCTTACTATTCTGGGTAGTGTTTTTGTCTCCGGGAGTATCTCAGAGAGTAATATTAACCGCCGCTATGCTAATTCTACGCAGGCCTTTTGGATTGCCGAGGCAGGCTTAGCGCAGGGATATTATAATTGGGTTAACAGTATTGCCCAGCCGCAGGGGGCGGTTAATTTTGGGAATGGCTCGTATACCATAAATACCAGTAGCCTTCCTGATGTTACTGTAAGTGCAACCGTAGGGGGCGTTCAGAAAAACATTAAGGCATCTTTTGTGCGTATCCCTTTAGTATTTGAAAATACCCTTTCTGTGGGAGGCAACCTTTCTTTAAGCGGGCTTCTGGCAAGGGTAGAGGTTTATGGCAAGACCCGCATTTCTGGCACATATTCACGCAGTGGCGCCCAGGGATGGTTTGAGGATAAACAGGAAGGTGTAAGCCAGAATAATACAACTATACCTATCCCCGATTACAATAAAAATGGCACGGCTAATGAATTTTCTGACTTTGTTTTGTTCGGACAGAAGGCAGTGCAAAGTTATCCAGCAGATGAGATAGTATATATCCAGACCAGTGGCACGGTAAATATTTTCCCCAACAAAAAGCTCGTCGGCAAAAAGGTGATTTTCGTGGAAGGGGCTAACCCCGGCGAAGGCGATGTAAATATCTTATTTGATGCCACCTGGCGGGAGGGAGAGGACATAACAGTTATTTCTACCGGCACCATTACCTACGTGCAGCCTCTGCAGTATCAGGAGGAGGCGCGCCTAAGCACTGTTTCCTGGGATGATTATAATGAAATCTCAATATTTAGAAGCCAACATGAGAGCGTAGTTTATGCCCACGACGACTCAAATTTTGTAGATGTCCTTGAATGGGGTTCCACTACAGGCAATATTATTACTAATGACGCCACTTCATTGAGAGAAGTTTTAACTTACGAAAAATATTATTATTCTAACCGCGCCTATAATGGAGACCTGCCTCCTGGATTTCAATGGCTGCCCGGTAATACTGGCAGGCCGCAAATGAGGGACTGGCAAGACTTATGAAAAAAGAAATTATCATTATTAGCATAATAATTACATTTACTTTTTTTATAGTTTTATTTTCTATTTACGAGATGCAAAAAATAAAAAGACAGGTAATTAAGGCAATACCAGAAGAAAAAGGCCAAATATATCAGCCTGCCCCTAAATTAGTTCCTTCTCGGCCGCAAGATTATGGCATGATTGTGATTGATGAATATAACCGGCCCCAAACTCAAGAGGATTGGGATAATCTCTTGGGCGCAAAGATTAGAGCATTAAAATCTGAACTCCCAAGCGAAGCAAAAGAGAAAATTAGAGAACAGATAAAAGAAGACCCACAGGTTACGCAAGACAAAATAAAACAGATTGACGAAGTTATTGTTAAGTGCCAGGATATTTTAAAAGACGAACCCAATAATCAAGAGGCCAAAGAAAGATTAGAACGGCTGATGATGCTTAAAAGTATCGCCAAGGAACTCCCTGATTAGAACTTGTCTTTTTGTTCTTGACTAACTAATGATAGTGACGTAAAATAATTGTAATTCTATGAAAGAGAAAAGGTTAGGCTTTACCCTCATTGAGATAATGGTGGTGGTTGGGCTAATTTTAATCTTGCTGACCATTGCTGTCCCCAATTATTTGCGTTCCCGCCTGGTGGCCATAGAAAATATGGCGGTCTCAAATATCCTGACCATCCACAATGCCTGTCAATTATATCATATAAATAATGAGACCTATCCTGATAGTCTATCTGATTTAACCACGCCAAATTCTAATCCTCCCTATTTAGATAATGTTTTAGCATCGGGTGAAAAACAGGGTTATCAGTTTCTCTATACCTCTGTAGATGATAATCATTTTACCCTCAGGGCAGAACCCGCCTCCACTGGTTTATTAACTGCCAGATTCTTTTACCTTGATGAGGTAGGGGTAGTGCATGCCAGGGGAGGTAGTTCTGCGGGCTCAGATGACCCTATTTTTAGATGATAAAATTATCAAATAAGGGATTTACCCCGTTAGAGATGGATAGTTGTTCAAGGATAGATTACGGAAACGCCTCAGAGGAGATAGTCCAAGAGAGGCGTTTCTTATCTCTAACGGGGTTTACCCTCTTGGAATTATTGACCGCAGCGGCAATTCTCGTTGTAGTTATATCTGGGCTATTGCTTACCTTTGTTTATTGTACAGTATTAAATGAGTCAAATAATAATTTAGTAAAGGCAACTAATGATGCGCAGTATGTGCTGGAACAGATAAAAGGCCTCCCTTACGAAGAGATATCTAGCTATACGCCACCTGCGTTTGGTAATTTAGAAAATGAGAGCGTAACTGTGAGTCGGACTATTGGTTCTACTATCAGCGAGATTACTGTAAATGTTAGCTGGAATGAGAGAAATGGTCAGAAAAATTTTTTGCTTTCCACGCGCATCGCAAAATAGAAAATGCGGGTTTACACTAGTAGAAGTATTACTCGTCAGTCTTATCTTAACCTTGATTCTTGCCGCCTTGTTTATTACCTTAACTACAGGAGAGTCTGTTAGTGCGATAAGTTCAGCCAAGATAGATTTACAGGCACAGCTAAGGCAGGTAATAAATTGGATTACCCAAGATATACGTCGGGCGACTGTCGGAGAAATTGCTAACAACAGCCCTTCTTCAAATCACGTTAAATTCAGGCAGGTTCAGGGAGTGGATACGACAACTGGTTATTACATACTCAGCGATAACTATATTGAGTACAATTACGATAATAATTTACAGAAGATTACGCGCAGCCTGGTTAATCCAGCCGGAGAGATACTGCAGAGTTGGCAGTTTAACAATATCGCGCAACCTCCTTTTTATACGCGGGATGCAAGCGGCGGAATAGTTTCCTTAAATCAGAGCGACCTGTCAAATAGCCGCAAGATTATCGTTACCATTACATGCCTAAAGACAGTAAAGGGTTCTTTAAATTTGACTTCTAACTTAAGCCAAGAGGTAAAAATTCGCAATGAATAGGCGCGGTATAGCCTTGCTCTTAGGACTCTTAGTAGTATTGGTTTTATCTATTCTCTCTTTGCCATTTTTTGTCAAGACTATCAACGAAAGTAATCTGGTAAATAAATACACAAGCTCCACGCGCGCCTTCTGGTTAGCCGAGGCCGGTATTGCCGAGGCAATAGATAAACTCCCTGTACTTAATGTCAGTGGAAGTATAGGTAATAGTAATTATACCTATAGCGCGCAATCCAGCTCTGTCTCTGCGGGTTATTATCAGATAATTTCTACTGGTTCTGTGCTTTTTCCCGGAGGAAAAAGTGTCACCAAGAGAATAGAGGTAGTTTTAAAGACCGGCGTGGTTAACCCTGCTAAATTTAAATATGCTATTGAGACGACTACCAGTTTGACTATCAAAGGAAGCGTAGATATAAACCCTGATGACGGCATGAAAGAAAATTCACCCCTGGATTTTACCGACTTATTTGGATATTCTAAGACAGTTATGCGCAGTCACGCCACACACCTATATACACCCAGCACTTTTGTCTCTCCAGTTGACGGTATCACCTGGGTAGATGTTCCGGCGGCAGAGACCTTAACTATAGCGGGTAATCTGGTAGGCAGCGGAATTTTAATTATATCGGGCAATACCCATTTCTCTGGGACAGTAAGTTTTGACGGCATCATTTATGTGATTGGAAAATTAACTATGACCGGCGATGTTACGGCTACGGGCAGTGTCCTGGCGGAGAGCGAGACGACTGTGGATACTCTCCTCAAAGGAAATGTCACTTTAAATTATAATTCTAATTCAGTAGCCAATGTCTTATCATCAATACAATTTTTCACCAAAGACATTGTCTCTTGGA
>JACRHO010000085.1 GCA_016212045.1 Candidatus Omnitrophota bacterium
ACGGCAATGCCTTTGATGTAATCCTCTAACTCAAGGTAATTTATGATTAACAATTTATTATTTTTATCTTTTATAAATTGCATTTCTCCTCTAAATATCCGGCTGTCTATGTCAATGAGGCTTGAGCCATCTGTTTTAACCTGGATTCTATCGGTATTGGCTCTGGCATTCCCTAAGAGGATACTACTTTTAGAGACAGTCACGGTGGTGGTAAGGTTTCTGCCCCGGCACAATATCTTTGCCGCGCCTAAATCACTGACCTCATAAGAACCGTCTATTTTCAGCCTCACAGAAGAGACGTCCTGCATAATGGCAACCCGGATGTACTTAGAAGACTGGGCATAGCCGGGAGTAACCAGTAACCAGTAACCAGTAACCAGAATAATAATCTGTGCTAATCTGTATTTTAACGGCGAGGCCATAGCCACATGATTAAGGTAAGGATGATACTGATGAGTATGGATGTGGTGAGGGGAAAATAAAAACTGAAATTTTTTTTCTGAATATAAATATCTCCGGGAAGCCTGCCGATAAAAGGAATTTTGTGCACAAAAGTTAATAAAATACCCATCCCGATTAAAACCACGCCAAAAATAATCAGCGTTCGTCCGATTCCTTCCATCGCTCTATCTCCGAATAAATGCAACCACAATACTTCTGACAATAGATGCCTTTAACGTGGGCCTCATTATGCGCTTCTCTAAAGCCAGGGCGAAAATCTTCGTAATAAAAATCTATTGCCTCCTCTTTGGCAATCTCATGGCCTATTTTTTTTAAGCATTCCTGATCCTGATAAGGGCTTACCAGCAAGGTCGTAGAAAAATAGTCAAACTTTTTTTCTCTTGCTTCCTGCGCTGTTTTTTCAAGACGCATCCGCCAGCAGTGAAAGCATCTCTTGGGTGGTGCCTCATTAACATCTACTGTCCAAAAAAATTCAGAAGGAGTATATTCCGGATAATGAATTTCAACTTCCGCTAATTTACTAAAGTTTTCTACCGCGCGCTTGCGGTTCTCGTATTCAGAGAGCGGATGGATATTAGGATTGTAAAAAAATCCCTCTACGGCAAAACCGTTTTTCTTAAACCGCTCTAAAGGATAAATCAGGCACGGCGCGCAACAGGTATGGACTAAAATTTTCATAACCTTAATACCTTTTTAGCGGGTCCTGTCGCGGCAGGTTTCTCGTCGCAGCACGCTCCTCGAAACCTGCCGCGCCACCCGCTAAAAATTAATATAGTAAAGTAATTCTTTATCGACCTTTTCTAAATCTATCAATACCTTAGCTCGTCTTGGCCTTCCGTTAGAATTTCTAAAATCTGTCTGAAATGAACCGCATTTAATAAGAGTGTCATCTGTTATTCTAATAAAAGAAATCTGTTGCAACTTGAAAGATACTTTTCTTAGCCGGGACCAAGCGCCCCTCTTTATCCTTTCTAATTCATACTTAGATTTTCCACCCTTTAACTTCTCATGCCATTTCTGAAATGTTCTATCTTCGTCATTATATAAAACTTTTCCTATCGCAAGAATTAAACCCACCTGTCCACAGTCTTTAATAGCGTTTGCTGTTGCTTCGCTGTCATTAACAATAACTTGATGACTACTTGTGTTCATGGCATGCGCTTTAAAATCCCATGGGATTTGTTTAAAACCATCAAATTCAACTTTATTGTATTTTGGTCCCGGGATACTCATAATATTTCTTAAATACTTTCCACACAGAAATTGAAAATAAAAACCAGACCACTCCATCTGTTTCCAATGTGGAAATTTTGCCTTCTTCATTTCAAGGATGGACTTCCTACCATCCCATTTCTTTGGTATCTTTTTTAATATTTTCCCGATTGCCTTAGAACTTTTTAAAAAAGTCATCTCTTTGCTCCCATATGAAATAGATCTTGTATTTCTTCTACGTTGCTTTTATCTTTAATTCTATATGCGCCTTTTTCTAATCTCTCCTTTGCAAATTCATAATATTCTTTCACTATCTCAAATCCTATATATTGCCTTCAAAACATTTTACTCATTACTGCTACTTGTCCAGAACCTAAGAAAGGGTCCAAAATGATATCGCCTTTATCGCTGGAGTACATTAGTATCTTTTTTATTAGCTCAGCAGGAAGTTTTGTAGGGGTCTTTTGGTCGCCGTTCCAATATTCCCTCTTAATAACCCAAACATCTTCTTTGTCCTCATAGTGCAGACTTTTGCCTTCTGCATCTTTTAAATGTCTATCATATCGGGTATAAGGAAAAAATTTTCTTTTTTCGTCATTCTTGCAAACATAGAGACAATGGTAATGCGACGTAACAAATTTTCTCTTGGTTACAACTCCAAATTGATATTTCCAAATAATATGATTAACAGTAATAAATCCTAACTCATCGATTGCCATTAAAATATCTTTTAGGTTATTCCACCCAGAAAATACATACATACTGCCAGATTCCTTCAGTATTCTATAAACTTCCTTCATCCACTGAATTGTAAAGCTATAATACTGCTCTTGAGGTATTTCATGGTAACCTTCCAAAACGCGAGATTGTATCCGATGATAATTGCTCCTCTTTGCTTTAAAGTCTATAGCAAAAGGGGGATCTGTTATAACCAGGTCTATTACTTCATCTGATATCTGCTTCATTCCTTCTATACAATCCATATTGTATATTTTATTGAATTCTAGTTTTTTCATAGTATTAACGGACTATTTATTCCGCTTTTAGGTAAATTTCTATCCGCAATCAAGAACCAAGCCACCCGCTAAAAATATAACCGTCGTCCCCCATTCTTCCATGTTATTGTTTAACTCTTATAATAAAATTGCCTCTTTGGGGTAAAAAATCTTCACAAAAATAAATATAACTTATTGGATAACTACCGGGGCCGGGAAACTTTACTTCTATCGGAGGATCAAAATGCGCTCCTCGATTTGGCTGTATATTACGTTCAAAATTAGCATAAAAGCCTCTACCGACATCTGTATCAAATTCTCTCCAACCTTTAGCCCAATTTCCTTCGTTAATAGGAATTACTTCTTTGGGGAGATAAATTTTAAATAACACATTTCGCAAACTAATATTTTCTTTATTAAAAATACCTATCCAAATAGGTTTCTCTAATGTATTAATATTTAAAATCTTACCATTCGGAATTTCATTCTTGCTCTCACCACTATATTTAGCTGATAATCCATATTCATAGCCATATTGAGTATACAAGTATGCATCTGGCTTCCATGAAACTACAACTCCTAAATTTGTTAAAAATCTCTGGATAGATTTTCTGATAGAAGCATTAATACCAAAAGGTGACAAAATAATACAAATAAAAATAACAAGAAAAAATGACTTAAACACAGAAAAAAATGTATCATTAATAAACTGCTTTATATGCCACCGGTAGCGTTTCCACCAACATTCATATATAGATTTAGCCTGGAGCCAATCCCTATCAGCGTTATCTTTAAAACCATTATCTCTATTTTTTAGATAAATTGCATAAGCTATAGCGCGAATCTTCTCTTCTTTAGCTATTCTCATTTTGTATATGCAATGAAGAACCTAGCGCGTTTTCGAGCGAATGGATCTTTTAACCATTGAGATTTTTGCGGGTGGCTTGGCTGTTTTGGAGCGGGGCGTCCGAGGAACCCGAGCGGGCACGGTTGCCCCTATTGATACGAAGTCAGGCAGAGCGAGGGTCCGCAGGCGAGCGCAGTTTTGCCTCGATGGGGCAAAACAAGCGTCCCCGCGAGAAAATAGCCAAGACAAAACCCGCAAAAATCACCCAAAATCCTAAATATCTATGAGCGAGAAAAACGACAGGTTCATTAACAATTCTATTTAAATAACTCTTCCTGTTTCTCCTGGATGTATTTGTGGCCGAGGTGGTCAAAGGCAATTTTCGTCGCCAGCCTCCCTCGGGAAGTGCGTTTGATATATCCTGCCTTCAGGAGATACGGCTCAATGGCATCCACAATGGTATCGGCTTCCTCATTCAAGGTAGCCGCTAATGACTCTGCGCCTACTGGCCCGCCGTTATATATCTCAATGATGGCCCTGAGGACCTTCCTATCTATATCATCCAACCCGGCCTTATCAATACCTAACTCATCCAGGGTTGTAGCGGCCATTTCAAGATTTATTTTATTAATCTTTCTTACCTGGGCATAATCCCTGATGCGGCGCAACAGCCGGTTGGCAATGCGCGGAGTGCCTCTGGCGCGCCGGGCAATCTCTAAAGATGCTTCCTCGTCTATATTCATCCCTAAAGTTTTAGCCGAATGCCTAATAATCTTGCTTAAGTCCTCAATCAGATAAAAATCCAGGTGATAAAATATTCCAAATCTTCCCCGTAAAGGCGCGGCTAATAGACCAGTCCGGGTAGTGGCGCCCACCAGGGTAAAGGGTTTAAGGTTAAATTTAATGGTCTTGGCATACGGCCCTTTATCAATCACAAAATCAATCTTAAAATCCTCCATTGCCGGATAAAGAAATTCTTCCACTACTTTGGATAAACGATGTATCTCATCAATAAAAAGGATATCTCCCTTTTCTAAATTAGTTAATATGCCGATGAGGTCGCCGGCCTTTTCTATGGCTGGTCCAGAGGTGGCTGTTATCTTTGAGCCCATCTGATGGGCAATGATATGCGCTAGAGAGGTTTTGCCTAACCCCGGCGGCCCGGAAAGAAGGAGATGTTCCAAGGGTTCTTTCCGCTGCCTGGCGGCATCTAAACATATTTTTAGGTTCTCCACAATCTCTTTCTGGCCGACGAACTCAGAAAGACGCCTTGGCCTAAGGGATATATTTAAAACTATATCGTCTTCGCTCTCATCTTTGGGGTCAAGTATCTGCGGACTAATTTTTCTCTTCAGTTCTTCTTTCATAGGGAAGAATGCTTTCCTTATTTCTGACAATTTCTATCTCCTGGAATAGTGCCTTCTGCACCGCGACAATTTCTTTCAGGCGGATTAATTCCAGTATAGAAAGAAAGGTTACGATTATCTCCAGTTTATTCTTCGCCTGCGAGAATAATTCGGAAAGTAAGACGCGGGGTTTCTCCAGTAAAAGATGCAGGATCTGGTGAACTTTATCTTCAATGGTAAATTCATCTTTGACTACTTCGTAAAATAATTCCTTAGGGATATCTTTTAAGGCCTGGGAAAAGGCATTGATTAAATCAAAGATACTCGCCTCAAAATAAACCCCTCCTTCATCAGGGATTTCGTTTTTGGCCATGGGTATCGGCCGTTTAAATACCTCTTGGCGGCTTGATTCGCGCTGCCTTAAATCTTCAGCTACCTCTTTAAACTTCTCGTATTCCAACAGCCGCCTGACTAATTCTCCCCGCGGGTCTTCTTCCTCTTCCTGGATCTGCCCCTCCTGCGCCGGTAAGAGCATCTTAGATTTAATCTCCATCAGGGTTGCCGCCATCACCAGAAATTCTCCGGCGATATTTAAATCCAATAACTTCATTAACTCCAGGTACTGCAGGTATTGCTCGGTAACCTGGGCAATAGGAATATCATAGATATTCAGGTGGTCTTTTTTTACCAGGTACAAAAGTAAATCCAGCGGCCCTTCAAATACTTCTAATTTTATTTTATAACTCATCCCGTTAGAAGCCTCCTAATTAATCCCGTTAAAGAATAGTTTCTAACGGGACTCATAGTTGCATTGCCTCTCTTACTTCTTTTAATGTCTTAGAGGCCACCGCACCTGCCTTTTCGTTTCCTTCCTGTAGTATTTTTTTAATCTTATTTTTATCCTTAAGCAAATCCTCGCGTCTTTGCTGCAGAGGCCTTAATTTCTCAATTATATTTAAAGCCAGCTCTTTTTTGCAATCAGTGCAGCCTAATTTGGCATGCAGACACCAATCCCGGACTTTTTCTTTCATTGCTGGAACAAACGTAGAATAGTAAGCAAAAACATTACAGGTATCCGGATGCCCCGCATCAGACAACTTAATCCTTTTGGGGTCAGTAAACATATTGGAGATTTTTTTCTTGATTAAATCTGCAGAATCAGCAAGGTCAACGGTATTATTATAACTTTTACTCATCTTTCTGCCATCTAAGCCCAAAAGTTTTGGCGTTTTAGTTAAAATTGCTTCGGGATAAGGAAATACCTCCTTTTTATAAATGTTGTTAAACCGACGGGCAATCTCGCGGGTTAACTCCAGGTGCGGCAGCTGGTCCTGGCCTACAGGAACCCGCTCGGATTTATAAACTAAGATATCCGCTGCCTGCAGGACCGGATAACCTAAGAAACCATAGGTATTTAAATTGCGCGACTTCACCTCCCGCAGTTGCTCTTTATAGGTGGGACATCTCTCTAGCCACCCCAGAGGAGTAAAACAGGAAAAAATCATATATAAATCTAAGTGGGCGCTCACCTGCGACTGCAGAAAAATAGTGGATTTTTCCGGGTCAATCCCGCTACTTAGCCAATCAATCACATTATCAATTACTAGATCAGATAATTGAGAAGTATCCTCATACTCACTCATCAGCGCATGCCAGTCTGCGACCATAAAAAAACATTCATACTCCTCTTGCAGTTTCACCCAGTTATCCAAAGCCCCTACCAAGTGGCCTAAATGCAATTTCCCCGTCGGCCGCATCCCGCTCAATATTCTTTTTTTCATAATAGTCCCGTGTAATGTGTAAAGTGTAATGTGTAATGCGGGTGGAATGTAACTATGTGTAATGGAGAATAATGCCTTTCCATTCCACAGTAAACCGTTACACTAACATTACACGTTACACAATTAACATTACACAAAGTAATAAAACCTATAATTTTCTAGCTATCTTCTGTATCTCGTATGCGTCAATAATGTCGCCTTCCTGGAAATTATCAAAACCGCTTAAGGAGATGCCGCATTCAAAGCCCTCACCTACATCCCGCACATCATCCTTAAAACGTTTTAGGCAACTGATACCCCCCTCAAAGACAACCTCGCCATTCCTGACCAGGCTCACTGAATTAGAACGCAGGACTTTACCTTTACTCACAAAACAACCCGCCACTGTCCCGGCGCGGGTTAATTTAAAAACCTTTCTTACCTCTGCGCGGCCACAGAAGACTTTCTTCAGCCTTGGCTCTAACATCCCCTCTAAGGCCTGCTTAATGTCATTGGCTAATTCATAAATAATATTATATGTCCGGACATCCACGCCTTCCTTGGCGATTAATTCCTGGGCGCGCTCGTCGGCATTCACATTAAACCCTAAAATCAGTGCATTAGAGGCTACCGCCAATATTACATCCGAGGCATTGATACCGCCCACCCCTTCGTGAATAAACTCCATCTTTATCTCAGAAACATTAGTTTTATTTAAAAGGTCTTTGATCGCCTCCAGAGACCCCCGCACATCTGCCTTAATAATCAATTTCAGTTCTTTTAGTTTTCCTTCCTTAATCTGAGAATATAAATCCTCCAGGCTTATCCGCTTGGTAGCCACCAGTTGCGCCTGTCTTTCTTTCTCCTGGCGCCGGGAGGCTAAGTCCTTGGCTAATTTTTCATCGGCAATTACAAAAAACCGCTCTCCAGCCTCCGGGACATTTGCGATGCCTAAAACCTCAACCGCACAGGCAGGCCCGGCAGCGGTTACCGACCGGCCATGGTCATCAAACATCGCCCGGATTTTACCATAATATTTACCGACAATAATATTTTCATTCAGGTGCAAGGTGCCATTTTGAATCAGTAAAGTGGAAACCGGGCCTCTGCCTTTAGCCATCTTGGCCTCAATGACTATGCCAGAGGCAAGTTTCTTCGGGTTTGCCTTTAACTCCAACATCTCGGCTTCTAACAAGATCATTTCTAATAAACTATCAATACCTTCTCCTGTCTTTGCCGATACCCCGGCGACAATGGTCTTGCCGCCCCAGTCTTCGGCTAAAAGATTCAGTTCGGAAAGCTGCTTCTTCACCCGGTCAATATTTGCCTGCGCTTTATCTATTTTATTCAGCGCCACCACTATGGGCACGCCGGCTGCCCGGGCATGGTCAATAGCCTCCTGGGTCTGCGGCATTACCCCGTCATCCGCCGCCACTACCAGCACTACCATATCGGTAATTCTTGCCCCGCGCGCACGCATGGCGGTAAAGGCCTCGTGACCCGGCGTATCCAGAAAAGTAATCTCTCCTTTAGGCAGACTCACCCTGTAGGCTCCGATATGCTGGGTAATGCCGCCGTGCTCTGATTCAACAACCTTGGTTTTTCTAATCGCATCTAAAAGCGAGGTCTTGCCATGGTCAACATGGCCCATAAAGGTAACAATGGGCGGACGGGATTTTAATTCTGCTGCTGCATCGGGCTGGTGGTGTATACTTAATAATGATTCCTCTGCACCCAGCGCCTCTTTTATCTTAAAACCGAATTTTTCGCAGATAAGCGCAGCCTGCGCCTCTCCTAAAACCTGATTTATCCCCACCATTACCTTCATATCCATAAAGGCCTTAATTAAAACCGAGGGTTTTTCCTGCAGTTGCACGGCTAAATCCTTTAAAGTAATCGGAAGCCTTAAACTCAATTCCTTTAATTCTTTTATCAGAGCAGCAGGTGGTTTAACCTCGGGTTTAATCTCCGGCTTAACTGCCGGCTTAATTACTGGCTTTGCCTGCGGCTTAATTATTTTTTTGACTTCTTCTTTGGGAACTATCTTCGCAGGAGCAACTACTAGAGACGGTGCAGCAAGGGGCGGAATTATTTTCGTTACCTTTTTAGCCAAGACGGGTTTCTTCGCTAACTTAGCAGCAGGTTTTGGCCGCGCAGTTTTCGCAACGATTTTTTTTATCTTTGGCGCTACCTTCTTTTTTGTGCTGGCAACTTTTTCTTTCTTTATTTTTTCCTTTTTTGTCTTCGCCATATTACTTCCGGGTCAACTTTTTGGCCTCGCTGATTAATTTTTCTGCCTTTTTTCCAGCGATGCCTTTTACCTTCAACAATTCTTTAATATCCTTCTTTAAAATATCCTCTATAGTGTTAAATCCTGCTTCCTGCAGGCTAATTAAGGTTTTAGCCCCTATGCCGGGCAAATCTTCTAAGGAGGGTGTTTCTACTTTTTTCTTTTTCTTTTCTTTCTTCTCTACTTTTTCTTCTACTTTTTCCTTGCGTATCTTTGCCTTCTCTGCCTCCTCTATCATCGCCTTAGTGCGTATATCTAATTCCCAGCCAATCAGGCGGCAGGCCAGGCGGACATTCTGGCCGTGTTTACCAATAGCCAAAGAGAGCTGGTCATCATCTACGATTACCTCTGCCCGGTGTTTCTCTTTATCTAACTTTATCTCCGCTATCTTTGCCGGCGAAAGCGCAGAGGTAATGTATTCCTTGATATCTTCATTATAGCGCACAATATCAATCTTTTCACCCTGCAATTCATTGACAATATTTCTTACCCGATTTCCCCGCATCCCCACGCAGGCGCCCACAGAATCTACCTTTTCGTTTTTAGACCAGACTGCAATCTTGGTGCGTTCGCCGGCTTGACGGGCAATAGATTTTATCTCCACAATACCTTCATAAATCTCCGGGACCTCTAATTCAAAAAGTTTTTTTACAAAATTGGGGTGGGCCCGCGAAAGAATAATCTGCAATCCTTTATTTTCTTTTTTTACCTCAGCAATGTAGGAACGGATACGCTGCCCCTGTTTAAATTGTTCCTTGGGAGACTGTTCGCGTTTTAAAAGAATCCCCTCTGCTTTACCCAGGAGGTCAACGATAATATTGCCGCGCTCAAAACGATACACCGTGCCGCTAGTGATTTCTCCGACCTTGCCCTGGAAGTCATTAAAGACGACTTCTTTTTCTGCCTCGCGTATCTTTTGGATAATTACCTGACGGGCAGTAGAGGCAGCAATCCTGCCGAAATCTATAGAAGTAATCTCGACGTTATTTCTGGAGGCCTTGATTTTTCCCGTATTGGGGTCAAGCTCCACCTTTAATTCCTCTTCCGGCTTAAGGTCAACTACCTTGCGCACCGCGGATAAAAGCGCGCTTTCTACGGCCTGAATTAAAACTTCTTTCTTTATGCCCTTTTCTCTTTCTATTTGTTCAATAATCGCTAACAGTTCCTGACTCATAGTTATCTCCGCTTAGAAATTCTCCATTGTTTGTTTTGCTTTATTAATCTTTGCCAAGGGTATCTCAATAATATCTCCTTGGATATCAATAGCTACTGCATCGTCTTCTACGCTCTTGATAATACCCTCCCACTCTAACCTTGCTTTTATCGCTTCTTTAAGAAAAAACCTTGCCCTTCTATTTAAGCAACGCATAAAGTCGCTTTTAGTCATTAACGGCCTGTCTATGCCGGGTGAGGAAACTTCCAAAATATACCCTTGCTGCAAAATATTTTTCTCATCTAAAAGAGCGCTAATCTCAATATTCAGACGGGCGCATTCATCTAAGGTAATCCCGCCACAGGGCCTATCCGCAAGGAGCCTTAAAAATGAACCCCTGCCTTCGTATCTATAAATCAGGTCAACTAAATCTAATCCCTGATTTTTTAAGTGCTCCCCGATAATTATTTTCAACTCAGCGATAATTGTCTGCCTATCCATTTCTTTACCTATAAAACACTATGAGATAATATAAAAACTCTTTGAACGGCGAGATGCCAAACTTCTCACCTAGAGCACTTCAGAACCAACTTGCTCAAGGGGTGGGCGCGGTGCGGTCACGCCCGCCCCTATTAAATCAATGAACAAAAATTGTTTTTAATTTTTCTTGGTTTTCAAAAAGTTTTCGTAATTATCCAAAAGGGTTGAGATTTCTTCTGTATAAGAAGCAACGCTTTTTAGATAGTCTTCGATTTCTTTCTTACTGGTACCTATCTTATAGTCTTTAAACAATTCAGTAACTTTTATTCTAATTTCGTCTCTATTTATTTTTGTTCCACCCTCAAGGACTTTATAACTATATTCTTCGATTTTAGAAATAACTTTATGCTGCAAATCAAAAATAACCATATCATCTATTATCTTAGTTATTTCTGAAATCTTTGCTTTACTGCTGCCTAATGAGTTAAGTAAAGTAACTAATTTATCT
>JACRHO010000009.1 GCA_016212045.1 Candidatus Omnitrophota bacterium
GACTGTGGAGTATCAGGAGAAGACCTATGCTGCTGGAAGGATTCCCGGCGGATTCTTTAAGCGAGAAGGTAGGCCTTCAGAGAGCGAGATTTTAGTTGCCCGGCTGATTGATCGGCCTATCCGTCCACTTTTTCCAGAGGGCCTGTTTAATGAAGTTCAGGTAATGGCGATTGTTTTATCCAGCGACGGAGAGAATGACCCCGATGTCTTGGCTGTGGTCGGTGCCTCTGTTGCTTTATCTATCTCAGAGATACCTTTTTCTGGGCCGCTTGCCTGCTGTCGCGTGGGGAGGCTTGCTAACCAGTTTATCTTAAACCCCACTTATGCCGAGTTAGAGAAGGCAGATTTGGATGTGGTGGTGGTGGCCAATAATAAAGGTATTGTAATGCTGGAGGCAAAGACAAAGGAGATCTCAGAAGAAATATTTTTGGAGGCGGTTAAATTTGGCTTTGAAAATCTTAAAGAGATACTGCGTTTAGAAGAAGAATTTGCCAAGAGTTACGCCAAGCCCAAGGCAGAGATTGCCTTTAAAAAAATAGACCCTGCCTTGCAAAAAAAGGTTGAGGATTTATCTGTAGAAAAATTAAAAGAGGTTTATAGATTAGGTAAAAAAGAAGAGCGCGAAGAGGCTGTGGCTTTACTGGCTAAGGAATTAGAAGGGAAACTTACACCCGAAGGTTACTCTGCCGGCGATATCAAGGTGGCTTTGGTAGAAGTAGAAAAGAGGCAGGTCAGGGATAAAATATTATCAGAAAATAAACGTATTGACGGCCGGGGATTTCCGGATATCCGGCCGATTGCTTGTGAGGTCTCAGTTTTACCGCGCACCCACGGCTCCAGCCTGTTTACCCGCGGCCAGACCCAGAGTTTGGCGGTAACTACTTTGGGAACCGGCGAAGATGAGCAGTTAATTGAGGCCCTGGAAGGCGAGAAATACAAAAGTTTTATGCTCCATTATAGTTTTCCGCCTTTTAGCGTGGGAGAAACCGCGCCAGTGCGCGGTCCGGGCCGCAGGGAAATCGGCCACGGGGCTTTAGCCGAGAAATCGCTCTTGGCAGTGATGCCAGCCAAAGAAAAATTTCCCTATACTATCAGAGTAGTCTCGGAGATTTTAGAGTCCAACGGTTCCTCCAGCATGGCCACGGTCTGCGCGGCTACTTTATCCTTAATGGATGCCGGGGTTCCGATAAAAGACGCGGTGGGTGGAGTGGCCCTGGGTTTAATCAAAGAGAAAGAAAAGGCAGTTATCCTCACAGATATTACTGGCCTTGAGGACCACTTTGGCGATATGGACTTTAAAGTAGCCGGCACCCGCAATGGAATGACTGCAGTGCAATTGGATTTGAAGATAGACGGCATTGATTTGGACTTGTTGGATAAGTGCCTGAAGCAGGCGAAGGTTGGCAGGCTCTTTGTTTTAGATAAGATGCAAGAGGCGATTAGTCAGCCGCGCCAGGAACTTTCAAATTACGCCCCGCGCATAGAGATTGTGAAAGTGAATCCTGAGAAGATCGGCGAACTCATCGGTCCTGGCGGAAAGACGATTAAGAAGATCATTGCCTTAACTGGCGCTACGGTAGATATCCAAGAAGACGGCAGCGTCTTAGTTGGCTCAAGCGACCCAGAGAAATCTAAAGAGGCCATTGAAATGATTAAGGCCATTGCCGAAGACGTGCAGGTAGGCACCGTTTATACGGCAAAGGTAAAACGGATAATGGCCTTCGGGGCATTTTGCGAAATCGCGCCCAATAAAGAAGGCCTGGTGCATATTTCAGAATTGGCTGACCATTTTGTGAAGAATGTAGAAGACGTGGTGAAGATTGGAGACGAGATCAAAGTTAAGGTTGTCGGCATAGATGAATTAGGCAGAATCAATTTGAGCAAGAAACAGGTCCCGTTAGAAAATGCATAATTCTAGGAATAAAACTTTTCTAACGGGACAGGCAGAGGAAACTCCAGGTGAAAGAAAAGAGAATAAATGAAATTAAAGGCGTTATTCTTGTAGCAGTAAGCCTGATTATTCTGGCTAGCCTTATTTCTTTTACGCCTTTTGATTTAAGTTTTTATACTTCCCACCCGAATATACCGCCAAAAAACCTCATCCGCACTTCTGGGGCATACTTGGCTGCAGCGTTGTTGTTCTTGTTTGGCTGGGCCAGTTACGTCATACCCTTATTTATTTTATTATTGGGGGTGCGGCTTTTTAAGCAAAAAATTCCTGATTTTCGCCTGCCTAGAACCTTCGGTATTTTTGTTCTCTTGTTATCCGTCAGTTCGCTCATCGGGATATTTACGGCAAAAAATGAGGTAGTCGCCTTTTCTCACGGCGGATTTTTGGGCTTTGTGATCTCCAATTTTGTCACGCTGTATTTTGGCAAATTAGGCGGTTATATTATTTTTACAACCCTCGCCCTATTATCGCTGGCCTTGGTGAGCGAGATTTTAATTTCTACCTTCCTTTTAGGTATCGGTCAGAAGTTAAAGTCTATAATTGCCCTGCTTTTACCGCGCAGGAAAAGACAGAGGACGCTCGTGATTAAGCCGGCAATTAAAGAGAAGAAAGAATCACAAATTACCCCTCCTAAACAAGAGCCGGTAAAACCGCCTCCTGCCTTTGAGCCGAAGATTCAAATCAAGGGCAAACCGCAAGAAGAAAAACCAGCGCGCGAAAGATTTCCAGAAATAAAGATAGGAGATTACCGCCTGCCTTCTTTAGATTTATTAGATTCTCCTCCGCCATTTGAGGCCAGACAAATTAAAGAGGACCTGGCGAATAATGCCCGTATATTGGAGGAGACCTTAGAAGATTTTGATATTTCCGTAAAAGTTACTGACATTGAGCGCGGCCCAGTAATTACCCGTTATGAACTTGAGCCTGCTCCGGGAGTAAAATTAAACCGTATTGTGGCCTTAAGTGACGATATTGCTCTGACGATGAAGGCGCAGTCAGTGCGCATTGTCGCCCCTATCCCCGGTAAAGGCAGGGTAGGCGTGGAGGTTCCGAATATTCAGAGTAGTTTTGTTTACAGCAAAGAAGTGCTTGCCGACAAAGAGTTTCAAGAGGCAGACTCTAATCTTACGCTGGCCTTGGGCAAGGATATTGCCGGCCATGCGGTCATTACCGATTTAGGGGATATGCCGCATCTTTTGATCGCCGGAACCACTGGTTCAGGTAAGACCGTCTGCATGAATTCATTAATTCTCGCATTACTTTTTCGCACTACGCCCAATGAACTCAAACTTTTAATGATTGACCCGAAGATGGTGGAATTAGCGCCTTTTAATGGCCTGCCGCATTTAATCTGCCCGGTGGTGACCGATGCCAAAAAGGCGGCAGTTGCCCTGAACTGGGTGGTTAATGAGATGGAGGAGCGTTATAAACTTTTGGCCAAAGTAGCAGCCAGGAATATTGAGGC
>JACRHO010000088.1 GCA_016212045.1 Candidatus Omnitrophota bacterium
CATGAAGAGAACTTACAATACACATATCAGCAAGGGCATAAAAAGGTTTAATTTCATCCAATGAAAAATGCCTTTTTAAGTATAAAATTGGCTTCCATACTTCATCTTTATATTTCCAATTAATCTTCTCCACAAGTTCGTCAATTTCAGCAATCAAATCATGATAACGCTTTATGTGGGTGCGGCTCGGAGCAGCTAATTGCAATAAAACAAATTTTCCCTTATATTGCGGATATTTTTCCAAAAAGCGTTCTACTGCCAACATTCTTTCAGGAATGCCCTTTGTATAATCAATTCTATCTACGCCCAATGCTACAAATTTTCCCTCAAGTTTATACTCCTGCCTGAGCCTATTTATTTCCACCTGCTCGCTTTTTATGCTCTTTATATCAAAGTAACCATCTACGCTTATCGGAAACGCCCTAATAAAGGTATCTCTGCCAAAACGCACCACGCTAAATCGTTCAGTATCTACTCGCGATTCAAGAAGCCTATTCGCGGTATCCAAAAAGTTGTTGCAATGGCTTTGCACATGAAAACCTATCAAATCGCAGGCAAGCATCCCTTCGAGGATTTCATTTTGATACGGACAGGTGGAAAATGACTCCGGTGTCGGCCAGGGGATATGCCAAAACAAAGCCACAGTAACTTCCGGTCGTTTTTCTTTTATCATTTTCGGCAGCAGCGTAAAGTGATAATCCTGGATAAAGACAAATGCCGGCTTATGCGGCAACTCTTCCAAAACGGCATCAGCAAATTTCTGATTAACCGCTTTATACATCTTCCAATCGGATTCCCTGAAAATGGGCCTCGTATGCGTAAAATGACATAACGGCCATAGTCCTTCATTGGAAAAACCATAATAATACCCCGCCTCTTCTTCCTTTGAAAGCCATACTCTTCTTAAAATATAGTGGATATCTTGGGAAGGCACACCAAGCTTATCTTTTGAATTAACGAAATTTTTATCAGCGTTTCCGGCACCATGGGCTATCCAAGTACCGCCACAGGCGCGCATAATAGGATCAATCGCAGTCACAACACCGCTTGCAGGCCGAATACAACTGTTTACTCCTGTATTTTCATCAATAAGGTGCATATATGGCTCCCTATTAGAAACCACAAATAACGCATTTTCACCTAAGCGAACATGGATGAGATCCTTGAGTTTCTCTTGCGTCCATAATTCATCTTTTTGGATGCGTTCACTTGCTTTTTCTGTTACGACTTTACGTGCAACGCGCAGGCTTAAAGCCACCTGTTCTACTTCATTAGCGAGCTTACCGAGTTCGCCTTTTTCTTTGATGGGAAAATTTTCATCGGTCTCGCCTTTTTGGAAGTGGCGAAACCAATCGGTGAGGCGTTTGACCGGCAAAATAAAAATCTGCCTCTGGATAAGCGAGGCGATTATGGCAATTAACAAAACTAACGCGATCAACGTGATACTAATCCTTCGCCACAATTCAGCTAACCTTGCGAAGACATATGAAGTATCATAAATTATCTCGATGAGCCCCAAAATATTCCCTTCGTCATCAAGCACAGGCATAATATAACTATAGATGGAATATTCTTTGAACTTCTCAACCTCTCCGCGCGGAACCTTGTTCTCTAAAATATCCCTAAGATAAGGCTTCTCTCTATTCTTCCAATCTTCGAATCTCTTGGTAATGGTAAAAATTTTCCCCTCTCTATCGTAAATCGCACATCCCTGCAATCTTTCTCTGGTTTCGAATTTTTCGACTAGGTAATTTGCATTTTTCGTATCGGCGGTTAAAAGAACCTGCTTTACGGATAATTCCATGCTTTCGGCGATTGAAACCGCCTTTCGTTTTAAGTCATCAAACAGTTTTTCCTCTTCAAAGCGTACCTGGAATATCCCAAAGACAGTCAACGCCACCGCAACTATAATCAAAATTGGCAGAATAAATAAAAGAATCCGCTTCATAATTTTTAAGCCTTAAAAGCTCCTTAGGTGTTTTGTCACAAAACTATCAGTTCTTATCTCTTGCCTTTAGTGGATACCGGTCTCTTGGGAGCCGGAATTTTCTCCTGAACGCTAATTGATTTCGCAATCTTTTTACCCCGTCTTATCTCATAGGTTACGGTCACAAGATCATCTTTTTTAAGAGCCGGAAGGGTAATTTGTTTACCCGACTTGGTCAAGACTGTCTTTTCATTAATCCGAAGCAAGATAGTGTCTTCTGTTTTTGGTGCAATTTTTATTGTGTGAGCACGTAAATTAACCTCTACAATTTTTCCAGTTACTTGAAAGCTTTTTGGCGCTTGTGCCATAGAGAATGCGCAAGTGACAAAACCGCCCATTACCAATGCAACAATAATAAGCGCAATAATTCCTTTTTTCATATATCCCTCCTTGTATTATTATGTTTGCTCTTTTAGAGCATTGGTTTATATTATACGTAGTAGGCTGGGGATATCGATTTTCCTCCTTAGGAAGCTTTAGGCTATCCTGATAGAAAGAGTGATACCCCACCTCTACGAGACTATCCACGAATAAGTAAGTTGGGAACCGTTAAGGTATCCCGTCTAACTAACAAGGCTGTGGCTCGTAGGGGTTAGCGGGTTTACTCCAGCCAAAACAGAAAGGAGAAACAAACATGTTGTACATTGGCATTGATGTCGGTAAACGCAACCACGAAGCCACTATCCTTGATGAATCTGGCAAAGAGCTGTGCGAATCTATTAAGTTCCCTAATTCTATTGCCGGAGCTGAAAAACTTTTGTCTAAAATACTCAATCTAAAAGATGCAATATTTGTTTTAGAAGCCACCGGACATTACTGGTTAAGCCTATATTGCTACCTATCTTCCAAAGAACTGGTTGTTCAGGTAATAAATCCAATTCAATCTGATTCCCTGCGCAACCTTTATATAAGACGCAATAAAACTGACAAGAAAGACTCTTTTATTATCGCCGATATCGCAAGGATTAACAGAATGCCTAAAACGAAACTTGCCGATGAAAATATTCTAAAGCTGCAAACCTTAACACGCCTAAGATTTGAATTTATAGACCAAGTAACCGCTCTTAAAGCTCGTATAATCGGTGTCCTGGACAGGATATTTCCCGAATACGAATCGATCTTCTCCAATATCTTCATCAAAAGCTCAAGAGAGCTCCTGAAGAACACCGCAAGCCCGGAAGAAATACTGGAATTTGATTTATCGGAGCTCGCGGAGTCTCTAAATAAAGCGTCTAAAGGCAAATTTGGTACAGTTAAAGCCAAAGAATTACAATCGAAAGCCGCTAATTCCTTTGGTATAACCTTAGGCCTAGATGCTTTTAGGTTAGAGATAAAATTACTCTTATCTCAAATAGAATTCCTTGAGGCGCAAATTGAAACCATTGATTCATCTGTCAAAGAGCTTCTGCGGGAATTTAAGGCCTGCTTTATTACGACCATCCCGGGCATAGGCGATGTATTAGCCGCAAGCATACTTGCTGAGATAGGCGATATCAACCGGTTTAACCATGTCAAAAAACTTGTAGCTTATGCCGGGCTAGACGCTACAATTTATCAATCAGGCCAGTTCACCGGCACAAGAGCCAAGATATCCAAGAGGGGCTCGCCTTATTTACGCCGCAGCCTCTGGTCAGCCGCTAATAGCGCTAGGAGATTTAATCCTGTGCTGCGCAACTTTTATCAAATAAAGATTAAGCAAGGCAAACATCCACAGGTGGCCCTTGGCGCTGTTGCCAGAAAACTAACTCACCTTGTCTATTATATTTTGAAAGAACAAAAACCTTTTGATCCTAATTATCAGTGGTCTAATGCTAAAATTTATGTTGACTCTTTATAGTAAGTCTTTTTTAATGTCTCCGACCTCTACCACCTACGAGGTGGAATATAGGTTGGTTATGTCCCCAGCTCCCAACTAGAAAGATATTTTTTCTGTTGGGAGGTCAGGGTATCTATTTTTATTCCCAATGACTTTAATTTCA
>JACRHO010000089.1 GCA_016212045.1 Candidatus Omnitrophota bacterium
CTACCGCTTGATTCAGAAACAGAGCATGGACTTGCGTAAGAGTATGCGCGAGATTGCCGAGGCGGTTATTCTGGCAAAAGACATTAAAGGCAAAACAGCTTAAAAGTTAGATTTTAAAAAAATGAAAAAAATTTTTGTGGCCTTAGTTTTTTTAAGTTTTTTTGTCCCTTGTTTAAAGGCAGAAGATAAGACCACTGCGGAATGCCTGCATAAGCTGGATACGTATGTCAGATATATGCCTTCCCGCTCTGCCAGGGCCCAAACTGGCGATGTGGCTATTACCGAAAGCCAAACTGAGTACGCCGTAGAATTTAAGGCTTGGGGGAAATTGCCGTTAGAACTCTCTTTAGCTAATCAATATATAGGTATAGCTGAGGATACCGCGGTGGGGTTACCCGCACAGCTGACTGCGCTGAACCTGGGCCTTCAGGCCACCCTGCCGTTTTTTAAAGTAGATAAAACCTATTTACGTTTTAAACTCATTCCCTCTTTTTATGCTGATACCTGGAGTTTCCATACCTCTAGCTTCCGCCTGCCAGCGCAAGTCTTTTTGATTTACCAGCCGCAGGAGAAATTCACCTTTATTGCCGGCGTGGCAGTTTATCCTGAGTTTGAAAGCGAGGTTCTACCTATCTTGGGGATGATTTATAAACCAAACGATAAATTGACCTTTAACCTTGTTCCCAAAAGGCCGAATATCTCCTATGCTCTTAATGAGCGCCTGACTTTATTTGCCGAAGGCGGGATATCTTTCGGAGAGTTTGAAGTCACTAAGGATAATTTAAAGAGCGCAAATTTAATTTATAAAGAAAATCGGCTGGGCACAGGGATGAAACTTAAATTAAATAAATATATGGAAGCCAGTGTATCTTGTGGCGGCGTATTTAACCGTTATCTTAAATATAAAGACAGCTTAGGCAAGGTAGGCATTAAGGATGGATTTTATTCCGAGTTGAGGATTGAGGCAGGCTTTTGAAAAGGTTGCATAAGGTTGCATAAAGTTCCATGAGGTTACATGAGGTTACGATTGCATGCGCAAGATAATAATTGCAGTTTTATTTGCTGTAACAGGTGTTTCTGTGATTTTAGCGCAAGAGATAAAAACGGAGGGAGCGGCTATGAAATTAACTAGCCCTGTTTTTGAAAATAATAATTATATACCTGCTAAATATACCTGCGAAGGCGATGACATTAATCCAGCGCTGGCGATTGAAGGCATTCCGCAAGGGGCAAAAAGTTTAGCCCTGATTATGGATGACCCGGACGCGCCGATGGGAACCTGGGTGCACTGGGTAGTTTTTGATATCCCGGTTATATCCGAGATAGAAGAGAATAGTATCCCGGGAAAACAGGGCAAAAATAATTTTGGGAGATTAGATTATGGCGGTCCCTGTCCGCCTTCTGGCACGCATCGTTATTTCTTTAAGATATATGCCTTGGATAAAGAATTGGGCTTAAACGAGGGTATCAGTAAAGGCGCCTTAGAAAAGGCCATGCAGGGCCATATCTTGGCCGAGGCCCAAATAATCGGTTTGTATCAAAGGTAACCTATCCCACCTACGAGGTGGGGTAAGGTTAATTAGCAAGAAGGTGTTGACAAGATAATTGTTTGTGGTATTATTTTATCTCTAAATGGTAAGGGACAAGGACGTCCACCGATAAAGAAAGGGGGACGTCTTTTTATTTTCTATGAAGATAATCAAGAAAGATATTTTATGCGCTACTAAAGATATAAGGATTATCAGGATAGAGGTTTCTGCGCCTGATATCGCTAAAAAAGCCTTAGCCGGTCAATTCGTGGCGCTGATGGTAGAAGAAAAGGGAGAACGTATCCCCCTGACCATCGTAGATAAAAGTAGCGAGAGTATCACCTTAATTTTTCAGGAGGTAGGCCTGACCACTAAGCTTTTAGCCAAGCTAAAACCAGGAGATTCTTTATCTGCCTTGGTTGGCCCTTTAGGCCATGCCACGGAGATTAAGAAATATGGTCGGGTGGTTTTGGTCGCTGGCGGCGTGGGGATTGCCGAGATTTATCCGGTAGCCCGGGCCTTAAAAGGATCAGGAAATGAATTGACGATTATCTTAGGCGCCAGGACCAAAGCGGCACTGATTTTAGAAGAAGAATTAAAAGAACTGGCTGATGATTTTTATCTTACCACTGATGATGGCAGTTACGGCCGCAAGGGATTTACGACTGGTGTCTTAAGCGAAATCCTGTCAAAAGATAAATACGACTTGGTCTATGCCGTAGGTCCAATTCCGATGATGAAAAAGGTAACTGAGGTTACTGCGGGACTAAAGGTAAAAACTATAGCTTCCTTAAACGCAATTATGGTGGATGCCACGGGGATGTGCGGCTGCTGCCGGGTGAGCATCGCCGGTAAGACAAAATTTAGTTGTGTGGATGGTCCGGAGTTTGACGCGCATTTAGTGGACTGGGAAGAATTGATGAAGAGAAATCAGGTCTATCTGGATAAGGAAAGGCATATCTGTAACCTAAAAGATAAAATAGAATGAAAAAGGAACCGCTAAAAGTAAAAGAATTAGCTGCTGCAGAGAGAATAAATAGTTTTCAAGAGGTGGTGCTGGGCTATTCCGAAGAGGAGGCATTAAAAGAGGCCGCCAGGTGCCTGCAGTGCAAAGACCCTAAATGTATTTCTGGCTGTCCAGTGGGGATAGATATAAAAAAATTTATTGCTCAGCTCGCCCAGAAAGATTACCAGGGAGCATATCTTACTCTCAGAGAGAAAAATACTTTTCCTTCCATCTGCGGCAGGGTCTGCC
>JACRHO010000086.1 GCA_016212045.1 Candidatus Omnitrophota bacterium
CAGGAACAACCTCCTTCGTTCAGATTTTTACCGCTAAAATTAATCCCTCAGGTAAGATCTGATTTAGATTTATTTTCATGCAACTTTTTCTTGAGCGCCTTCTCCACAAAATCCGGAACAAAACTAGATAAATCAGCGCCTAAACTGGCTGCCTCTTTTAAAAGTTTTGCGGAAAGATAACTATAAGATTCCTGCGGCATCAAGAAAATCGTCTCAATCCGGTCATCCAGTCTTCTATTCGTCAAGGCCATCTGGAATTCGTATTCAAAATCAGAGAGCATACGCAGGCCGCGGATTAGTACCTTGGCTTTTTGTTGGCGGGCAAAATCCACCACCAAGCCGTCAAAACTACAAACCTCTACGTCTTTTAAATCCGCAGTAACTTTTTTTAACATTTCTACCCGCTCTTTTACGCTAAAGAGAGGCTGCTTATGCGGGTTATGGGCAACTGCCACAATGACCTCTGAGAATATCTCGCCTGCCCGCTTAATCAGGTCAATATGGCCGTAGGTCACCGGGTCAAAGGTTCCGGGATAGATTGCTTTCTGACACATAGTTTGTCGCTTCGCTCCTTGAAATCCCAATTTCCAATAATACCAATACTACCAAATAAATCCCAATTTCCAAATCCCAAAACAACTAATTTTGGATTTGGGATTTTGGATTTATTTTGGATTTGGTAGTATTTGGATTTGGGATTTTTCCTTCTTGTAAAAAGATAATATGGTGTCGCCGTATCTTTTTTGCCTAAATAATGTTAAATCTCCCGCGGCATCCGGGAGATTGTCCTTCTTAAAATGCTGCGCGACTATAAAACCATAGGGGGTTAATATATCATAGCAGGAGAGTGTTTGCAAGGTCTTTTTTGCCAGCCCCTCATAATAAGGCGGGTCTAAGAAAACAATATCAAAAGTTTTCCCTTCTTTATGCAAGGCCTTTATTGCCCTCTCCGCCTGCTGGGGATATAAGGTACAGGCCCTTGGCTTAAGCGCCGCAATATTCTTTTCTATCGCCTGCAGGCAGTCCCGGTCATACTCCACTAAGGTTAAATCCGAGACTCCCTTAGAGAGGGCCTCAAAACCCACTGCCCCGGAGCCGGCAAATAATTCTAAGAAAGACAAACCCTCAATATCCCCCAAGATATCAAAGAGCGCCTTTCTGACCTTGCCTTGTGTCGGCCGGATACCTTTGGGCATCTTAATTACTCTGCCTTTATATTCACCTGAAATAATCCGCATTATCCCACCGTCATCAATTGGTCATATTCGGGAAATCTCTGTAGTAGTTTCTCTCTGAGCAGGATATTCTGGCGCAGCTCTAAATGGCGGTCCAGATGAATCAGTTTTATCGCTTCCTCCCTGGCCAATTTTAACAGCTGCATCTGGGTTAAGGGGTTGGCAATCTTTAATTCCGAAAGGCCGGACTGGCGCCGGCCAAAGAACTCCCCTGGCCCCCGGATTTTTAAATCCTCTTCGGCAATCCGAAAACCATCGTTATATTGAGCCATGGCCTGCATCCGCGCCGCTGCCTCTTGGCTTTGGGCATGAGAAATCAATATGCAAAATGACTCCGCACTGCCTCTACCTACCCTCCCGCGCAACTGGTGCAATTGAGCCAAGCCAAAACGCTCGGCATGCTCTATCATCATACAAGTAGCATTAGGGATGTCAATACCTACCTCTAAGACGGTAGTGGCCACTAAAATATCTAATTTTTTATCCTTAAACTGCAGCATAATCTCATCCTGCTCTTTTTCTTTTAAACGGCCGTGGATGAGGCCAAGCCTGAATCCTCTAAATTCGCCTGCCTTAAGTTTATGATACATCTTTTTAGCGCCGGCAATATCCAAGGCAGATGACTCTTCAATCACCGGATAGATTATATAGGCCTGGCCTCCTTTTTTTAAAATTTCTTTAGCCAAAGCGTAAGCCTGTGATTTCAGATGCTCATTAAAACATAAAGTCTTAATGGGAGGCCTACCCGGCGGCAGTGCATTAATCACCGAAATATCCAAATCTCCGTATAAAGTAATGGCCAGAGTGCGGGGAATGGGCGTGGCGGTCATAATTAAGATATCAGGATTTTTTCCTTTCCGGGGTAGGAGCTGACGCTGGGCCACGCCAAACTTATGCTGCTCATCAATCACCACCAGGCCTAAGTTTTTAAATTCCACTGTCTCTTCTAATAATGCGTGCGTGCCAATGACTAGGCCTACTTGCCCTGCTGCGATCTCTTGGTAAATTTTTTCTTTTTCTTTTTTATTAATACTGCTCGTAAGTAATCTA
>JACRHO010000087.1 GCA_016212045.1 Candidatus Omnitrophota bacterium
AGAGCATTGAACAAGGCAGGGAACTTTTAAAAGAGATACCCTTGCCAGAAACTAAAAGGATAATTATCGGCGTCCGGCCTTGCGAAGCACGGGGGCTAACTCTGTTAGATAAAGTTTTTGACCCTTCGACAAGCTCAGGGGATTATAAAGACGAGCCTTATTTGAATAACCGCAAGAGAAGCATTCTTGTCGGCTTAGGCTGTACAAAACCCGATACAAGCTGTTTTTGCGCTTCGCTGGACGGCTCTCCTGTTGATAGCCGCGGTATGGATGCCCTGATATTTGATCTCGGGGGTGAATTTGTTATTGAAATAATATCGGATATAGCCAGGGAGATATTCGGCAACACAGGCCGGGGTTTGGCCGAGGAAGAAACAAAGGCGTTGGAGTCCGCCAAAGAAAAGGCGAAAGAATCGCTGAAGTTTAAGATCAGGCCTCCGTCTTCGGAAGCCATGGATGCAATCTTTGAAGACAGTTATTGGGGCCGTATTTCCCAGGCCTGCGTTAGCTGTGGAATATGCACCTTTCTTTGCCCTACCTGTCATTGTTTTGACCTGGTGGATGAACAGCGCAGCAGGCTGCGCTGTTATGACGGATGCGCTTTCTCTGACTTCACTGAGGAGGCATCGGGTGAGAATCCCCGGCCTACAAAGAGAGAGCGTTATCGCCAGCGGGTATATCATAAGTTTGATTATTTCAAAAAGAATTTCGGCGAGAATCTTTGCGTGGGTTGCGGAAGATGCATTCGGCATTGTCCGGTTAAGATTAATATTGCAGAAATCGTGGATAGGGCGCCTTTAACCCAATAAACTTAATGAGCTCAAGTAACTCAATAACCCCAAATATTTATTTACCTAATTTAGCCGAAATCATCGATATAAAACAAGAGACGCCGGATGTAAAGACGTTTAAGCTTAAGTTTACGGATGAGGCGGCAGGCAAATCTTTTGATTATAAACCCGGCCAATTTGTGGAATTTTCCGTTTTTGGCGAAGGCGAGGCGCCGTTTTGCATATCCAATTCGCCTACGCGTAAATCCAGCATAGAATGCAGCGTAAAAAGAATGGGCAAGGTCACGCAGGCGGTAGATGAATTAGATATTGGCGATACAGTGGGGATTAGGGGTCCTTACGGCAACGGATTTCCCGTAGAAGACTTAAAGCATAAGAATCTTTTGTTTGTTGCCGGAGGGATTGGCTTGGCGCCTTTACGCTCTTTAATTAACTATTGCTTAGATAATAGAGATGATTTCAAGGGCATTACCATTGTAAATGGCGCCAGAACCTCCAGGGATTTGGTCTATAAAAATGAATACCCCGTTTGGGAAAAAGCAAAGAATACTAAACTTTATCTAACCGTTGATTGCCATGAAGAGAATTGGGACTGTATGGTGGGAGTAGTGCCAAAGGTCCTGGAACAGTTAAAGCCAACCTGTAAAGATAGCGTGGCGATAGTCTGCGGCCCGCCGATAATGATTAAATATACAATCCCCGTACTTCTTAAGATAGGATTTTGTCCTGAGGCAATAATCACCACCTTGGAGATGAAGATGAAATGCGGCTTAGGTAAGTGCGGAAGGTGTAATATTGGTCATCTTTATATCTGTAAGGATGGGCCGGTATTTAGTTACAGTCAGTTAAAGGAACTTAAATATGAGCTTTAAAGTTTGGTCAAAGGCTATACGCGTCCCATTTTTTACTGCCACGCTAATTCCAGTTACTTTAGGTTCAATAACTGCCTGGTATGATACCAATAATTTTATGTGGATGCGGTTTTGGCTGGCGATGTTAGGTGCGTTACTTATTCATATTGGCACAAATTTAGCTAATGATTATTTTGACCATCTTTGGGGGTGCGATGAGATAAATCCTAACCCCACGCCTTTTAGCGGCGGAAGCAGGGTAATTCAGAAAAGACTGATTGCACCCAAGAAGATTTTATGCGCTTCTTTAGTGACATTTATTCTGGGCTCCGTAATCGGCCTTTATCTAAATTATTTGAGCGGTAAGAATGTAATTCTCATGTTGGGTGTTATAGGGGTATTCTTGGGTTTTTTTTACAGTGCCAAGCCGCTGCGGATAGGATATGGTAGTTTTGGAGAACTCGCCGTAGGATTAGGTTTTGGTCCTTTAATGGTGATAGGTGCGTATTATGTTCAGGCACAGAGTTTATCCTTCAAGATATCTTTAATTTCTATTCCCGTAGGGCTTTTGATTGCGCTGGTATTATTTATCAATGAATTTCCCGATTATGCGTCAGATAAAGCCGTAGGTAAAAGGACATTAGTTGTAATTTTAGGTAAGAAAAGGGCAGTAATTTTATATCATAGTTTATTGGCTGCCACTTATTTAGTCATCATCTCTTTGGTGATATTTAAATTCTTACCATTTCTCTGTCTCATTGCGTTGTTTAGTTTACCATTAGCATTCAGGGCATTTGTAGTATCTAAGAATAATTTTGACAAAATTTATGAATTACTGCCTGCAAATGCCTCTACCATTGGATTGCATTCTCTTATCGGGCTCTTATTGTACGCAGGTTTTGTATTAGATAAGATTTTTTAAAGGGAGACGACACAATGCAGTTAAAAGAAATTTATCAACCGATTAGGAGAGAATTGACAGCCGTAGAGCAAATATTAGAAAAGAGCCTTAAAGGCGCAACGAATAAATCCATTTTGGAAATAAGCGATTATTTATTAGAAGCTAAAGGCAAAAGACTTAGACCCGCTCTGGTAATACTTTCTACAAAAGCTAGCCAACAGTCACAAGTTATTAATGAGCGTTCAATGGTCTCCATTGCTACCGCCATGGAATTAATTCATACTGCTTCTTTAATTCACGATGATGTTATTGATCACGCATCCTTAAGGCACAATAAACCCACAATAAATTCAAAATATGGCCAGGATGTATCCATTGCCTTAGGGGATTATCTTTATTCTATAGGTTTTGAGTTAATTTCTTCTTGTAGAAATACAGATATATTGTCTTGTATAGCTTCTGCTACAAAGGCGATGTGCGAGGGAGAACTTATCCAGGTCTGTGAAAGGGATAATTTAGATTTGTTAAGGAAACGCTATATCATTATTGCCAAGAAAAAAACTGCCAGTTTATTTGTTGCCTCGTGCACAGCAGGCGCAATACTCTCTAAACGCGAGGCATCCATTCAGCATACCCTAAAAAAATACGGTCTGAACTTCGGTATTGCATTTCAGATAATTGATGACTATTTGGATTTAATTGGCCAAACAGAGGATTTAGGAAAATCTCCCGGAGCAGATTTCAAAATGGGCGAGTTAACCTTACCGGTATTAAATTTACTCACTCAAGCCAAAGATAGAAACAGGCTTTTGTCTTTAATCAGACAGCAAGATAATCCGGAGGCATTTAAGGAATTAAGGCAAAGATTTATTAATTCCGAGGCAGACCTTAGAACAAAAGGTAATATTTCCTGTTATATCCAGAAGGCAAAAAAAAGCTTAAATAATTTAGAAAATTCCTACTTTAAGGAGAGTTTATTTGCTTTAGCTGATTTTGTGGTAGAAAGAATAAAAATTTAGAAAGGAGGGTAAGAAAAGATGGCTAATTTTAGACTCAGAGATTCAAACCTAAGTAATAAGTTATTTGTGACCCTATTCTTATGTCTTATGGGATTGAATTACATAACCTTGCTCTTACATATCTGGGTAGATACACAGATGAAGGTTTCTCTGGTTATGGAATCTTACGGGACATTTG
>JACRHO010000095.1 GCA_016212045.1 Candidatus Omnitrophota bacterium
TTCAATAATGACATGTTCGGCAATAGCGGTTTTGCCTGCGCCTGTAGGCGCGGCCACAATTACCGAATGCCCCTGATTGATATAATCAATCGCCTCTTGTTGGAAACGGTCGTAAAGCATAGAGTTATTATAATCTAAATTATTGATTTATCCAATAAAAAAGGATACAATAATAAATCTATGGGCTATGAAACAGCATTGCATAAGGCTTGGCAGGATTTAGCGGAGTTGAACCTTGACCAGAATACAAACGTTAAATTTTTAGCGGATGAGTATACCATAGATTTAGAAAATAAAAGAGTAATGTCTTTGGCCGGCAATGCTGCGGCCAAAGATTTCATCGCCATCTTGATTTTGCACTACCTCAAGGTGAAATTAAATGGCCTGCCGCTATTAACTAGCGAGTGGCTGGATTTTAAGGAATTATCCGGGGTAGAAGGGTATCTGGCGGCATTTAGAAAAAGGGCAATTGAGCCGATTATCAGAAAATATGGCCAGGGACCCGAAGGTATCTTAGAAGTTTTAGAGAGGTTTCCAGCAAAGAGAGTAGAGTTTGGGGATATTGGCATTGTCTTAGAGGCTTTTGAGGGCGTGCCAGTTTTAATTACGCTCTGGCGTAAAGATGAAGAATTCGGGCCAGAGGCCAATATGCTTTTTGATAAAAGCATTATTCAGATATTTTCCGTTGAGGATGTGGTAGTTTTGGCCGGGATGGTAGCAGGTTGGCTATGAGGCAAGAGAAAAGTTTGCGTTCTCTAAAAAAGGTTATTTTTCTGGTCAGTTTAGCGCTGGCCGCAATTATTTTTTCTCTTCTGGCCAAAGAGCCGCTTAAGGTTTATTATTCCAAAGACGGCAAATTCAGTATCCCTTTTGGCAAGTCCTATAATTATACGGATATTTTGGTTAAAAGAGTTGTCGATGGGGATACTATACAACTTGAGACAGGAGAGAGGCTGCGCTTGATTGGCATAGATACACCGGAGATGCATGAATCGCAGAAATTAGAGCGGGATAGCCAGAGGAGCGGTCAGGATAAAAAAGTTATTCAAGAATTAGGCCGGCGCGCTTATGAATTTACCAAGAACTTGGCGGAAGGAAAACGGGTGAGTTTAGAATTTGATGTGGAGCGTTATGATAAATACAAAAGATTACTGGCTTATGTTTATTTAAAAGATGGCACATTTGTGAACGCAAAAATTGTTGAAGAAGGATACGCCTCTTTGATGACTATTCCGCCGAATGTCAAATATGCGGATTTGTTTTTAAAATTATACCAAGAGGCGCGGGAAAACCGCCGCGGCTTATGGCAATAATACAACCTTATCCCACCGCGTAGGTGTGATAGGTATGACTTAAGGAGGTTAAGATGTTAAGATATTTAACTGCAGGAGAATCGCATGGTAAGGCGCTGGTGGCAATTTTAGAAGGAATGCCAACAGGGTTAAAGTTAGATGTAAATAAAATCAATGCTGAATTAAAGCGTAGGCAGTCGGGGTTTGGCCGGGGCAGGCGCATGCAGATTGAAAAAGATAAAGCCCAGATAATTTCGGGAATAAGAAAGGGTTTAACTCTTGGCAGCCCCATTGCTTTGTTGATTGAGAATAAAGATTTCAGCATTGAGAGATTGCCGAAAGTTACTTGTCCGCGTCCAGGCCATGCGGATTTAGCCGGCCTTTTAAAATATGGTTTTAGCGATGCGCGCAATGTCTTGGAGCGCGCCTCAGCCAGAGAGACTGCTGCTAGGGTAGGCATAGGGGCAATTTGTAAACTCTTTTTAAATGAATTCCGCATCAAACTCTCCAGTAAAGTTATTTCTATTGCCGGAGAAACTGACCTTCAGGCAATGAAAGAAGCAATCTTGAAGGCGATGGCAAATAAAGATACTGTAGGCGGAGTTTTTGAGGTGGTAGCGCGGGGCGTGCCTGTAGGTTTGGGCAGTTATGTCCAGGCTGACCGGCGCTTAGATGGCCGTTTAGCGCAGGCAATGCTTTCTATACCTGCGGTAAAGGCAGTAGAGTTTGGTTTGGGCTTTGGCTATGCAGAGAAATTCGGCTCCGAAGTCCACGATGCTATATACTATAATAAGGATAGAGGTTATTTTCGCAAAAGTAATAATGCCGGAGGCATTGAAGGCGGAATTTCTAACGGCGAGGATATTGTTATCCGCGCCTGTCTTAAGCCCATCTCTACTTTATTGCATCCCTTGGATTCGGTAAATATAGTGAGCAAAAAACGGGCATTAGCCACGGTAGAACGCTCAGATATCTGCGTGGCAGAGTCAGCCGGAGTGGTGGCAGAGGCAGTTTCAGCCTTAGTTTTAGCAGATGCCCTCTTAGAAAAGTTTGGCGCCGACAATCTTTTAGATATAAAAAAGGCTTACCAGGATTACCAGAAAAGAATTAGGTAAAAAAATCCTGTTAGAAAATCACTCCCTTTACGTCTATTAATAGTAGAAGGGGGTGATTAGAATGGAAGGCACACAAACAGTAGAGGTAAGCCGTATCTACCGGATTGACGGCGACTCTAATCTCAAGGCCTTTGTGGACATCTCATTGTCGGGTTTTGTCATTAGGGGCTTGCGGATTGTCAACGGCAAAAATGGCATGTTCGTGGGTATGCCGCGGCAGCAGGGCAGCGATGGCAAGTGGTACAACATTGTCTCTCCTACCAGCAAAGAGTTTTATCAGGAGCTGACTGACCTGGTGATGCAGGCGTATCAGAAATGAAGCGGGGGACACCCTTTGCTTTAGCTTCAAAGGGTGTCCCTGCTTTAGCTGAAAGGGTGTCCTTATGAGAGGGAATATTTATTTAGTAGGTTTCATGGGAACCGGCAAAACCTACGTTGGCAAGGAGTTGGCCAAAAAGAAAAAATGGCAATTTCTTGACCTGGATGATTTAATTGAATTAAGGGAAAAAAGAAGGATTGCTGATATCTTTACCCAAGAAGGCGAACCCTATTTCCGCAGGGTAGAGAAAAAGGTTTTAAAGGAGGTCTCAAAGGAGGATAAATTCGTGGTTGCCTGCGGCGGCGGCATAGTCATAGATAAAGATAATATAAAGGTAATGAAAGAAACCGGCAAAATTATCTGCCTGACTGCCGGGCCTGAGGCGATATTAAAAAGGACCGCCGGTTATGCCCATCGGCCCTTATTAAACGTAAAAGACCCCCAGAAACAGATTGAGCTTTTATTGAAACTCCGCGCCCCCTATTACGCCCAGGCGGATTGTACAATTGATACTTCTAAAGTATCAATAAAAGAAGTTGTGGCTTGGATTGCGAAGATAATTTCAAGGAGAAGTTAGAATTCTAATTGGGTATTTTATTCTTGACTTTTTTGACCTTTTAGGTTATATTAGTAAATAAGATGATTAAACGTAATATTTTGAATGGGTTAAGACAGGAATTGACCCAGCCTGAGATTTTAATATTATTAGGCCCAAGGCAGGTTGGTAAGACTACTCTGCTTAAGGAATTGCAGGACTATGCGAAGAAGGCAGAGCATAAGGCGGCTTTTTTTGACCTGGAGCAGCCTCAGGTTTTAGCGGATTTTAATCGGTCCGAGAAAGAAATTATTGATACAATTAAACGTTCCGGGAAGGTTGTTTTTATCGATGAATTTCAATATCTAAAGAATGTCTCTAAGATTCTTAAGGCTGTATTTGATTCAGGAGAAAAAATCAAAATTGTCTGTTCGGGCTCGTCATCTTTAGAAATACATAAACACCTTAAAGAGAGCCTTGCCGGAAGAAGATTCTTATACAGGATTTATCCGCTGCAATATTCCGAAATTAAAGCCAGCCTGTCCGCATTTTCCTTAGAAGAATACTTTCGCTTTGGCGGGATGCCGGCTTTAACGCATACTGATTCCCAGGAACGCAAGCAACAGATTCTAAACGAATTATTGGGCAGTTATATTCTTAAAGATGTGAAATCTTTAATTAAAGAAGAAAATATTCGTGCCTTTAACCATTTGCTATATTTACTAGCTGATAATCAGGGCTCTACCATTTCAGTTCATTCGCTGGCTGGTGAAGTTGGCTTAAGTTCAAAGGCGGTCAATAGATATCTGGATATTCTTGAACAGACCTATGTCAATTTCCGTATTTATAGCTTTTCAAAAAACCTGGGCAATGAACTAAAGAAGTCCTGTAAGACATATTTATATGATTTAGGAATCAGGAATGTTATCCTAAAGGATTTTTCTGGTATCCGAGACAGAGAAGATAAGGGCGTGCTTTTTGAGACATTTGTTTTCCTGCATCTTCAGAGTATGCTATCGCCGAATATGGAAATAAAGTTCTGGCGGACAAAGGATGGAGGCGAAGTGGATTTCATTCTTCTTAAAGACAGGAAGCCCATCCCTATAGAAGTAAAAAGTCAGATAGCCCATGGGGAGATCCCGTCGGGATTAAGGCGGTTTCTTGCTAGATATAAAGGGGTAAAGCAGGCTTACGTTATTAATGATTCATATGAGGGACAAAGCTTGGTTAGTGCCTGTAAAGTTAAATTTTTAACCTTCAAGACATTCGCAACAGATTTTCAAGTTTGATTTTTCAGTAAAAAGGCAAAAGCAAAAAGGCAAAAACAAAAAGTAAGGCAAAATGAATAAAAAACAATTAATAGTTGCTTGGGGGGCGGCTTAAATTATGGATTTTCAAGATTATTTAAATGAGCAAAATAAACGAAGCAGTTTCTTATATAGACTAATACGAGGTACAAAATATACTGTGCTGCTATTAGAGTATTTGCTAATAATAATAGCTCCTGTTTTGGTTGTTGAAAATTTTATTTATAATGTCCTAGATTTAAATAAAACACTTGCATCGGTAATTGGTGTCTTATACGTAGGTATACATTTATTCTCTCTGTGGTTTTTTGAACAGGATTTAAGAAAAGGTATAAAGAAATGACTCTCTGTCCCAGCGAAGAAACTATGGCCTGTTATAAAATAAGGGATGGTTCTATTTTTAGCACCGATTCTTAGATAGGCCCTTCGCTACGTCCCCTACGGGGACTCCCTTAGGTCGCTCAGGGTTAAATTTTCCTGTCCGTAGAGAGAGGGAAAATTTAAGTGGCTTAGGTGTTTTGGAGCGGGGGATAGAATTTGGGCTTGACTAATTATACCAAATATGGTATATTATGAATGGGGAAGGAATTCTAAAAAAGGTAGATTTTATAGGGTCCTCTAAGGAGGACCTTAAGGAGTTTCCGGATGAGGTAAAACAAGATATCGGATACGCCCTCTTTGAGGCTCAGAGAGGTCAGAAGTCAGCATCCGCAAAACCCCTGAAAGGATTTGGCGGAGCCGGAGTTTTGGAGATTGTTGAAAACTTTAGCGGCGGGACATATCGGGCAGTTTATACAGTGAGATTTGAAAAAGTGATATATGTTTTACATTGCTTCCAAAAGAAATCAAAGCATGGCGTTAAAACGCCACAGAAGGACATTGACCTGATAAAGCAACGCCTGAAATTAGCGGAAGAGTACTATAAAACAAACTATAGGTGAGGTGAGTAAATTATGAAGACAAAAGAAACGATCCATAGGGGAAGCGAGAATATTTTCGCGGACATTGGGGTTGCGCATCCTGAAAGAGTCCAGGCCCGCGCCCAGATTATGTTTCTTATATCAGAGATTATCAGAAAACGGGGCTTGACTCAAAAAGAGGCGGCGTTATTACTGGGTATTCCTCAATCAAAAGTTTCTTGTTTGGTGAACGGTAAACTCAGTAATTTTTCAATGGATCACCTTTTTGAATTGTTGAATGCCTTGGATAGCGATGTAGAGATCATTATAAAACCCAAAACTAAAGAGGAAAAAAGCGCCACAACGCATGTCTTACAGGTTGCTTTTGCGTAAACTTTTAGGTTAAGCCAAAATCTTAAAAATAAA
>JACRHO010000090.1 GCA_016212045.1 Candidatus Omnitrophota bacterium
CAGGGGATAATAAATTTACTACTGCTGCCTCCATTGCCCCGGTTCCTGAGGCAGCCAAGATAAAGACATCGCCTGAGGTCTGAAATACATATCTTAGCCCTTGAGTTACCTCTTTTAAAACTGCCTGAAATTGGGGGGTGCGGTGATGGATAATGGGCCTCGCCATTGCCTCGCAGACCTCGGGCGGCAGGGGTGTTGGCCCGGGTGTCAGTAAATAAGTCTTTCTCATCTCTTCTCCTTCTAACCTATCCCACCTACGCGGTGGGGTGGGGTTGATTATTTTTTCTGCGGTACAATTACTTCATCAATTAAACCATAATCTTTGGCCTCTTGGGCAGACATAAAATAATCGCGGTCAGTGTCTTTTTGTATCCTTTCCAAGGATTGTCCGGTATGATGAGCCAACAATTCATTAATTTTATCGCGCATCTTTAAAATTTCCTTGGCATGCCGGGAGATGTCTTCGGCTGCACCCTGGATGCCTCCCCAGGGCTGATGAATCATAATCCGGGAATTAGGAAGGGTGTGGCGCTTGCCTTTTGTGCCAGCGCATAAAAGCAAAGCCCCCATACTGGAGGCCTGTCCTACGCAGTAAGTGGCGACACTACATTTTACAAATTGCATCGTGTCGTATATCGCCAGGCCTGCCGTGACTATCCCGCCGGGAGAATTGATATAGACATTGATATCTTTATTCACATCCTCCATCTGCAAGAATAACATCTGGGCAATCACTAAGTTGGCGACATTGTCATCAACCGACGTGCCGATAAAAACAATACGGTCTTTTAACAGCCGGGAGTAAATATCATAGGCTCGCTCATAACCCCGCGATGTCTGTTCAATAACCATGGGAACCAAAGTCTGCATTTTGCTACTCATCCTCCACCTCCCTTGTTTTTAAGAAACTGCTTCCTGCCAGTCTGCCTCGCGCAGCAAAAACTCCATTACCTTGCGCGGCATCTGGTCATCCAAACTTATATTTTCTTTTTTGGCGATCTCAGCCAGCACCAGGTATACCTTAACCTGATTTCTTGCCTGCGGCTCTAATTCCTGCGCTAGCTTTTTCTCTTCGGCGTCAATCTTTTCCCGAGGCAGGCCCCTTAATGCCAAATCCACCTTTGCCTGTCGCACTAAATCCTCTAATTGCCGCCTCACCATCGCCTCCGGCACCTTAAACTCTAAGCCTTCGGTGATTACCTTGACAATCTCCTGCTCCATATTCTGGCGCTCTAAATTCTCTTTTTGTAAAAAAATCTGCCTCTCCAAAGCCTTTTCTAATTCTGCCAACTTAGGGTATCCTAAGCCCTTAGCAAAACTATCGTCTAAATTCTCTATTTTTCTTGCTTCTTTTAAACTATCAAGACTGCGTTTAATATCATCGGCGGATACCGCTATTTTGCGATAATTAAGTTTAATACCTTTATAATTTTGTAGTTTAATCTCCGGGGCGGTCTCCACTATTGCCTTAAAAGAGATGCTGTTTCTCTCCAGTTTGACGTCGGTGATATTAGGTAAATCTATGACGTCTAAGTTCTCCTTCTCGATAGCCTGATTATATAGATCGGGGACTAATTCCTTTAAGACCTGCTCATGCGCAAGGCTCGAAAAATTCTTTTCCAGGATATCGCGCGGCACATGTCCCGGGCGAAATCCCGCTACCTTAGCCTCCTTAGATATCCTTTGAAAGACATCCTCAAACTTATTCTTGACGGTCTCGCCAGTTACCTCAATATTGATTTCCCTTTTGGTACCGTCAATTTTTTTCACTTCTGATTTCATCTGCCCCTCGCTTACATCTTAAACTTTTCTCCTAAATAAATCTCCCTTGCCCGGGGGTTATCGATTAAATCCTGGGCCGTTCCGGAGATTAAGATCTTGCCCTCGGCAATTAAATAGGCGCGGTCAGTAATAGATAACGTCTCTCTAACATTGTGGTCAGTAAGTAAAATCCCTAATCCCTTCTCTTTCAGTTCCTTGATAATCTCCTGCGCCTCATTCACTACAATCGGGTCAATCCCGGAAAACGGCTCATCTAAAAGTATAAAAGAAGGATTAGTCACTAAGGCCCGGGTAATCTCCAGGCGCCTTCTTTCTCCGCCAGATAAAGTATAGGCCTTATTCTTAGCCAGATAGGCAATATTTAACTCTTCCAGCAGACTCTCTAAGCGCTGTTTTCTTTCTGGTCTAGTTAAAGGCAGGGTCTCCAGAATCGCCATAATATTTTCCTGGACTGTGAGTTTCCTGAATATGGATGGTTCCTGAGAAAGATAACCGATGCCAAAACGCGCGCGTTCATGAATGGGCAACGTCGTGATATCCTGATTATCAAAGGTAATCTTGCCAGAATTAGGCGGGATAATTCCTACTACCATATAAAAAGTAGTGGTCTTTCCTGCGCCATTGGGCCCCAAGAGCCCGACAATCTCGCCGCGCTTAACCTCAATATCCACACCCTTTACCACTTCCCGACCATCGTAAGACTTACTTAAGTCCCTAATCTCCAGCAAGTGCATTAAAATCCTCCGTAGAATAAATAAATAACTTAGGGCTGCCGGTTAAAGTGATTTTTTTATCTATGGCATTGTAGGTTGCCTCATCGCTGTAAGATAGATTCTCTCCCCGCACAATCTTTACATTTCCCTTTGCAAAAATCTTATTTATTTTATTGCCCATTATTGAGGCGGAGGCGCCGGCTTCTTTTTCTGCCTCGCCTGACTTTTGGAAATAAACCTCCATAGTATCGCTGTAAATCTCCAAATCCTGCCTCAATACCTTAACATTTTTTTGAAATAGCGCAATATTTTTCTCGTAATCTACATCTAACGGCCCGTCACAGGTAATAATAGTACTGGGGGAGTTGGGATTTTTTTCTTTCGCAGCGGCATCCGGAGCAATCTCTACCTTGACCTCTTTCTCTAAAGTAATCTTATTTAATTCCGGTTCGCCCTTTATGCCTACGCCAGTAGTAATCATATTTTCCTTCTGGATATTTACCGGTTCAGCAGTGCTCACCAGTTGCTTTTTTCTATCCCAGTCCAGAGAATTAGTGGTTAATTCTGCTCCGGAGGCAGTCTTAATCACCACATTTTCTTCTAAGTGAACCTTACCTTCTGTTTTATTAAAATCTCCTTTGTCGGCGGTGAGATTTACATTGTCTTTTCCGTAGAGATTGCCTTCTATACTTTTAAGTTTTACCACATCATCAAAGATGTCTGCGGATTTGCCGGCAAGGTCCCAGGTCTTCTTGCCTTTCTCTCCGTAGCCAGCCAAGGAAAATTCACTAATCTGCTGATCGGATTCTGGCGAAGTGGTTCCTATGCTAACATTTTCTGCTGCCGGCTTTACGTTCTCCTCTGCGTATAAAATAGATGTACCTAAAATTACCGTTATAATAAACGTTAATCTTTTAAACATCATAAGACTTGACTAACTCTGGCCATTTTCCCTGGGCCTTGAGGAGCAACTCAGCCACCTCGCGCACTGCCCCGCGGCCACCCTCTCTTAAGGTAATATAGGAGGCACTCTGTTTTCTCTCCGGGCAGGCATTAAATACAGCGATTGAGAAACCTACTTTCTTCATCAGGCATAAATCTACCAAGTCATCGCCAACAAAACATATATCTTCGGCGCTAACTTTATATTTCTTTAAAATTTTTTCTAAGGCCGCGGTCTTGGGAGAAATATTTTCAAAAACTGCCTCAACCTGCATATCCCGGGCGCGCGGCCGGATGGCGCGGGAGCCTTTGGCCGTAATCAGTATGGTCGGGATGCCGGCTTTTTTTAAGAGGTAAACCCCTAAGCCATCGTGCACATCAAAAAATTTCATATCCCGGCCGCGGGAGTCATAAATTATGCGTCCGTCGGTCAAAACCCCATCCACATCCAATAAAAGCAATTTAATCTTTTTGGCTTTTACTAATAGATAGTCTTCCACTTTTTATTTCTTTAGTTTTATTTTTGATATTTGATTTTTGATTTTTGATTTTTTATACTAAGCCCGCCTTTAATAAATCCTGCACATCCAGAAGTCCGACGGGCCGGTTATTTTTATCTACTACCGGCACCTCGTCAATTTTCTTTTCTTTTAATATGCGCATTGCCTCTGCGGCTAACATATCGGGCTTTACCACTGTGGGCTTCTTGGTCATCACATCGCTAACCTTGCGCATAGATAAATTTGGGTCTATTTCTAAATGCCGGCGCAGGTCTCCGTCAGTAAATATTCCCGCAAGTTTTCCTTTTTTATCCACCACTGTGGCGCTTCCAGCGCGCGCCTGGGTAATCTTGACCAAAACCGTAGAGATTTTTTTATCTTCTTTTACTATAGGGTTAGCCGCGCCTTTACGCATAATATCTTCCACTTTCAATAACAGCCTTCTCCCCAGGGTTCCGCCGGGATGATAAAAGGCAAAATCTTTTTCTTTGAAACCTTTTAATTCTAGTAGGCAAACCGCCAGGGCATCGCAGATGGCCAACATCGCTGTGGTTGAAGCAGTCGGCGCCAACCCCAGAGGGCAGGCCTCTTTTTTTACCGCGGTATTCAAGACTACATCGCTGTAACGGGCCATTAAGCACTGCGGGTTGCCAGTGACAGAGATAATCTTTGCGCCAATTTTTTTTAAAATCGGCAGCAACTGCTTTATCTCTTGGCTTTCTCCGCTGTAAGACAAAATTATAACTACATCCTCTTTAGTTACCCGACCTAAATCTCCGTGGATAGCCTCGGCAGAATGTAAAAATAAACTGGGCGTGCCGGTAGAGGAAAGGGTCGCAGAGAATTTCTGACCGATGATGCCGGTTTTGCCTACGCCGGTTACCACTACCCTGCCCCTGGAGGATGAAACCAAATTTATGGCCTTTTGGAAATCCTGATTAATATTTTTTTTCAGGCAGTTTATGGCCTTGGCCTCAATATCCAAAACTTGTTTCGCGCGTTTAAGAATATTCATGGATTTTTTTCACCTGTTTTAAAAGTTTCTCTAATTCCTTTAAATCAATCATATTCGGGCCGTCGCAGAG
>JACRHO010000092.1 GCA_016212045.1 Candidatus Omnitrophota bacterium
AAACCTGAATAATTTGCGGTAATCCTTCATAGAGCGCTAATATACCATATTCATTGACTTTTGTCGAGCCCCGTTTGCAACTTTTTTGACCCTAGTAAAATTTAAGTTGCAACGGGGCGAGCCCCGTTTGCAACTTTTTTGACCCTAGTAAAATTTAAGTTGCAACGGGGCGAGTAGTTTGATATGCTTATACCATGGAAAAACTAAGAATGGGCGTGGTCGGAGTAGGGCATTTAGGCAATATCCATGCCCGGATTTACCGGCAAATCCCCAATTGCGAGTTAGTAGCCGTCTCTGACATCGACCAGCGCGGTCTTAGTGCGCTCTGCGAGGAACTCGGAGTAACTGGCTATGCAGATTATCGGCAGCTCTTTGGTAAGGTAGATGCCGTCAGTATTGCCGTGCCGACTAAACTGCATTTTCAAATTGCCCAGGATTTTTTAAAACAACGTATCCATGCGCTGGTGGAAAAACCCTTCACCAATAATCTGAAGGAGGCGGATTTACTCATCCGTTTAAGCCGCAAAAATAAACTCATCCTGCAGGTTGGTCACATTGAGAGGTTTAACTCTGCGTTCGCGGCTACACTAAAACTCATCAGCAACCCTAAATTTATTGAATGTCACCGCTTAAGCCCCTTTCCTGGCCGCTCTTTGGATATCGGGGTAGTTCTGGATGTGATGATTCACGATATAGACATAGTCTTGGGGTTAATCAACTCGGCAGTAAAAAAAATTGAGGCCGTAGGCGTAAAAGTCCTCACGGAACTAGAGGATATTGCTAATGCCCGCCTTACCTTTAAAAATGGCTGCATTGCAAACCTCACTGCCAGCCGCGTCTCAGATGAGGTCATGCGTAAAATTAGAATCTTTCAGCAAGATACCTATATATCTTTAGATTATAAGGAGGCTCGGGCTTGCGTCTATAAAAAATCTGGCCTGAGCATTACGAAAGTTGACCTGCCCATTGAAAAGGAACAGCCCCTCGAGAAAGAGTTGGAGTCATTTGTTAATTGTGTGCTCACCCACGAAGAACCCGTGGTCTCAGGCGAGGTGGCTCAAGACGCGCTAAAAGTGGCCCTAGAAATCCAGCACCAGATATGGCGCAAAAAAATATTCTCATAGTCTCTGGCGAGCCCTCAGGGGAAATGCATGCTGCCTCGCTCACCCAAAAAATTTTAGAGATAGACCCTGCAGTAAAAATTTCTGGGGTGGGAGGCCAACTACTCAAGGAAGCAGGCGCAGAGGTCTTTTATGATATAAAAGATATCTCGGTCATCGGTCTCTTTGATGTCCTAAAGAAACTCCCCCATTTTTTAAACCTGCAAAAACTTATCTTAAAAAAAATAGCCGAAGATAAACCCCAGGCGATAATTCTAGTAGATTTTTCCGGCTTTAATCTGCGCCTGGCAAAAAAAATTAAAAAAAGTATCCCGGTTATTTACTACGTGAGCCCCCAGGTCTGGGCCTCGCGCCAGGGGAGAATTAAGACGATTAGAAAATATATCGATAAAATAATCGTCCTCTTTAAATTTGAAAAGGAATTCTACCTTAAATATGGGATAAATGCGGAATTTGTCGGCCATCCCCTGTTAGACCTGGTCAGGCCAACCTTGGAGAGAAAAGAATTTTTAAAAAATTTGGGCCTGGCGGAAGAAAAAACTACTCTTGCGCTTCTGCCTGGCTCGCGCAAAGCCGAGATTGAAAATATCCTGCCGCTAATGCTTGAGGTGGCCGCCTGCATCAATAAAGAGATGCCGGATGTCCAATTTATCCTCGCCAAGTCTCCTCAAGTTGAACAGGAGATTTATCAGCGTAAAATTACTAGCCGAAAACTTAATTTAAAAATTGTGGAGGCAAGAACCTATGACTGCCTGAACGCCTCCTCTTTTTGCCTGGTTGCCTCAGGCACGGCTACCTTAGAAACCGCGATTATGCAAAAGCCATTTTTTATTATTTATAAAATGGGGCTCTTAAATTATCTTTTATACCGTCCGCAGGTAAAACTCCCTTATATAGGTATGGTAAACATTGTGGCTAATAAATTAATTATCCCGGAATTTATCCAATTCCAGGCCAACCCTAAAAAAATTGCCGAGCAGGCGATAAAAATCCTGCGTAACCCTGCGGAAATGGAGCGCATCAAGAAGGACCTTTCTCTTGTAACATCCCTGTTGGGCTCTTCTGGCGCCTGCCTCCGCGCCGCCCGAATTATCCTAAATTTTTTAAAGATTTAGAAACGCTTCTTTTATTTTGTTTTCCACTTCCTCAGGGCCAAGGGGTTTATGCAGGATTTCCTTGGCGCCCAGGGAAAGGGCGAGGTCCTATATATCCTGGTGGGGGCAGGTGATGACGTAACAGATTATCTCTGGCTTAATCTCTTTTGCCTCTTTAAGGATGACTAATCTCTGGCCGTCTTTTTCCGGTTTTACATCGCAGAGGACAATGTGGGGGGAGAATTCTTTAATCGCGGCTATTGCCTCAACATTGGTGGCAGCAGTAAAGACTTTGTAGTTACGCTTCGTGAGGTATGAGGCAAGGGGTTCTCTGACATCAGGGTCGTCATCAAGGATTAAAATTGTGGGTTTTCTGGTATTCTTTTTTGGCATAACTTTACTCTACTTTGGCTAAGGGTAATTCTACAGTAAACCTTGTCCCTTTGCCGTATTCTGACTCAAAGCGCATATGTCCTTTGTGGAACTCCTCAATAATGCGCTTGATGACGTAGAGGCCTAAGCCAGTTCCCTGGCGGGATGAGGTCTTGGTGGTGAAAAAAGGAGTAAAGATCTTATTCTGACAGTCATCCTTAATGCCTAAGCCGTTATCCTGAAAGGTAATCTCCAGCATGCCGTTATTAGCGTTGGGGTGAGTGGAAATAGTTATTTTACCGCGGTAAGCCGGCTCATTGAGAGCGGTCCTGCGCTCTACCATAGCATCATAGGCATTGTCAATGAAGTTAAAGAAGACCTCTTGCATCTGCACAGAATTAGCCAGTATCTTGGGGTGGTCTTTGGGATAGTCGCGGAGGATGTCAATGTCAGAGAGCTTGACCTTGTATCGCACCATATCTAAGGTGGCGTCTAAAATCTGGTCAAGGCTTAAGGGTTCAAAGCCCTCTTCGCCTTTTCTGGTGTATTTCATAATACCCTGGACTACCGCGCCTCCTTGGATGACATTTTTATTGATGCGCTCTAAGGCATATTTAATCTCAGCAAAGGCCTTTTGTATCTCAGGAGAACACTGCGAGGTGTCAATGAGCTTGATGGTATCCACGGTATCACCGGCAATTAA
>JACRHO010000091.1 GCA_016212045.1 Candidatus Omnitrophota bacterium
CCGTCTATCCCGGCATTGACCACCGGAAAATTTATTATCTTGGCTAATGCTGCCGGGTAATCTTCTCCTGGCTGCACGCCGTAACCAAAGGTAATGCTATCGCCAAAACAGACGATGGTTTTGCCTTTAGCGTCTATATTTTTAATTTCTCGCTTAGCACACCCTATAACCGCAAAGGTGCAAAAAACAAAAACACCACTAAAGCAGAAAAATTTATTTTTCATATCGTAATCTCAGCTGTCCACAAGCCGCCTCAATATCCTCACCCCGCGGCGTTCTGAGGGTTACATTTAGGCCAGATTTTAAAAGATGCTTGCGGAAAGAAAGAATCTCTTCCTGCTCTGGCGGCTCTACTTTCAGTTCCTTTACCGGATTACAGGGTATCACATTGACCTTGCAGAGCTTTAGGCTCCTTAATATTTTACTCAAATTTATGGCATTTTGCAAATCCGAATTTATATCTTTGATTAAAATGTATTCAAAGGTAATTTGGCGGTTAGTCTGGGCGATATAATAGCGGCAGGCCGCGATTAATTCTTTTAAATGGTATTTTTTATTGATCGGCATAATCAGGGACCTTGTTTTATCGTCGCCAGCGTGTAGCGACACTGACAATTCTACCTGCAGATTTTCCTCGGCTAACTTTTTAATGCCGGGGATAATCCCGCAGGTAGAGATGGTCATCCGGCGGCTGCCTATATTTAAACCCTGCGGAGAATTAATCGTGCGCACTGCCTTTAAAAGCTCATCGTAATTATCAAACGGCTCGCCAGTGCCCATAAATACTATATGGGTCAGTCTCTTCTGCGGGGCATAGTCTTTCAGATATAAAACCTCATCAAGCATCTCAGTTGCAGTTAAATTCCTCTTAAAACCTAACAGGCCGCTGGCGCAGAAACAGCAGGCAAACTTACAGCCGGCCTGGGTAGAGATACACCCGGTGACTCTACCCTCTGCCGGAATAATTACTGCCTCAAGCAAGTTTCTATCGGTTAATTGTAAAAGGAATTTCTGGGTCCGGTCTCCTGCCTTCAGGCGCTTTCTTAATTTTAGGCCGCGGATATAAAAATTTTCTTTAAGCACCCTGCGTAAACCCAGGGGCAAATCGCTCATTGCAGCAAAATCAGCCACTGCCTTCTGGTATATCCAAGAAAAGACCTGTTGGGCATGAAAAGATTTCTCTCCCAGATTATTTAGAACTTCCTCCAGTTCTTTCAGGGTCAAACTTTTAATATCTCTAGCTGCCATTTCGCAAGAGTTCTTTGTCAATTTTTCCACTGCGGTTTTTAGGCAGGGTTTCTCTAAACTCAAAATAATGCGGGACCTTAAAATGGGCTAAATGCTGACGCAAAAAATAGCGCAGGTCTTCCTCGCTTAAAGTCTCTCCTTCTTTTAAGACGACGAATGCCTTGGGCACCTCGCCTCTTAATTCATCAGGCGCGCCGATTACTGCCACCTCTGCCACTGCCGAATGCCGCTGAATAGCAGATTCTACCTCTGGCTCAAAGACAATCTCGCCGGAGACCTTCAGCATTTCTTTGATTCTCCCGACAATATAGAGAAAACCATCGTTATCAAAGCGGCCTAAATCTCCGCTGTGAAACCAACCGTGGCGGATAACCTGACGGGTTAATTCCGGGTCTTTATAATAGCCGTCGGTAACCACCCAGCTTTTTACTGCCACCTCTCCTACCTCTGCTTGCGGCAATTCTTTATCATTCTCATCACATATCTTTACTTGTATCCAGGGAGCAGGCCTGCCTACGCTTTCAATCTTCTCCGAACCCCTGGGCAGCACCACTGTCGGGGCATTGGTCTCGGTTAGGCCCCAGCCATTTAAAAGATGCGCCTTGGGGCAATATTGATGAAAGCGACGCAAGGCCTCGGGCGAATTGGATGCCCCAAAGGTCACCATCCAACGCAGACTGGATAAATCAAAGGTCTCAAATTCTTTTAACTGCAGAAACGCATAATACATTGAAGGCACAATCCAGAAGCAAGTCACGCGGTAATGCTGGACATTTTTCAAAAAATCCAATGGCAGAAAACGCTCCAGCAAAATTATGGTAGTAGCAAACCAGACGCAGTTCTGGATGTAAATTAGGCCCCCTAGATGCGAAAACGGCAGGGCGCAAAGGGTAATATCTTTTTCGCTTAACTGCACAAAGAAATCCATTGATTTTGGCGGCGCGCTTAATTGCAGGTAATTAATCAAAACCCCCTTGGGTTTACCGGTGGTGCCAGAAGTATAAAAGATAATGGCATAATCTCTATCTTGGATTTTAACCTCGGGGGTTATGGGGGCAGCCTTTTGCAATAAATCCTCAAGGGATAAAAATCCCTCGGCAATAATTGTTTTCAGGTGAGGGCATTTTTGTTTCAAGGTAACCAAAGAAACATTAGCTTTGGGCTTAGCTATCAGACAGACGGCGCCTGAATGCTCTAAACAGGCCGTAACCTCATCTTCAGTGAGCATAAAATCTAAAGGCACTGCCACTGCTGCGATACACCAGATGGCCAGATAACTATAAATGTATTCTGGCGTATTGGGTAAATATATAGCGACCTTATCTGCCTTTTTTATTCCCAGGCTGATGAGGCTATTGGCTAATTTAAATACAGTATCCTTTAAGGAAAAAAAACTGATGGGCTGGTCCTTAAAAATAATCGCGGGTTTCTGGGGATAATTTTTTGCTTTTTCTGTTAAGAGTTTAACTATTTCCATACCGTTAGAATCCATACCAGTAATTCACCAAGGGCTTACTCTCTTTAGTCTTGTCTACTACTATATTTTTCAGCCGGGTATATTCTAAAAAACCAACCCTGCCTAACTCCTTGCCAAAGCCGCTCTGTTTAAAACCGCCGTAAGAAAGTTCATTAAAAAACATCCCGTAGGTATTTATCCAAATTGTCCCGGCATTAATTTTACTGGCTAACTCTTTTGCCTGCGCTTCATCTTTTGTCCAGATACAAGCAGCCAGGGCAAATTCACTGGCATTAGCCAGGTCAATTGCCTCTTCTAATGTAGAAAATTTATTTACACAGACTACCGGGCCAAAAATCTCTTCTTTAAAGATAGTCATCTCTTTAGAAACCCCTGCCAATACCGTAGGCGCAAAAAAGAAACCTTTCTTTAGTTCAGGCGCATCAGGAATTTTTCCCCCGCAGAGAACCTTTGCCCCTTCTTTTTTGGCCTTTTCTACACAGGAGATAACTTTTTTGCGCTGCTCCGCAGAGATTAAAGGGCCCATCTGGGTCTGGAAATCTTCGCCTGGCCCTAATTTCAGGCGCTGGGCTCTCTCTACAAAACTATCTATAAATGCATCGTAGATATCTTCGGCAATAAAAATCCGCGACATCGCTGTGCACATCTGTCCCTGATTTAAAAAGATGGAGCAGAGCGACCCATTGACAGCCGCCTCCAAATCCGCATCCTCTAAAATGATACTTGCAGACTTCCCGCCTAATTCCATAATCAGTTTTTTTACATTTTTTGTAGTATAACCAATAATTTTTTTACCCACCTCATTGCTGCCAGTAAAAGAAATTAAATCTAAGTTAATGTCAGCGCAGAGCGCCTCGCCTACGCTTGCGCCGCTGCCAATAATAATATTCACTACCCCGTCGGGTATGCCGGCTCCTTGCGTAATCCGCACTAACTCCAAGGCACTAAGCGGGGTGAGGCTGGCAGGTTTTAAAATTACTGTATTACCTGCGGCCAGACTCTGGGCTAATTTCCAGGAGGCAATGAGCAAAGGATAATTCCAAGGGACAATGAGCGCCGTAACCCCTATGGGTTCAGGCAGCAAATTTCCTTCTGCGCAGGCAATCTCTGAGGAAATCCGGCGGGTCTCTGGCTGCAGAAAATTTTCTAAATTTTCGGCAAAATATTTAAAGGTTTCGGCTGCTGAAGGCACATCCATAAAAGTAGATTCTTTAATCGGTTTTCCCGTATTTAAGGTTTCCAACCTCGCTAATTCCTGGGCATGCTCCAAAATCCCTTGGGCAATTTTTAAAAGAAAGTTTTTGCGCTCAGGCAAAGAGATTCTCGGCCAAAGTCCTTGCTCAAAGGCCAGGCGCGCCCTTTTTATTGCCTGGGCTACACCATCGGCGTCATTAACAGAGACTTCAGCAATAACTTCTCCGTTAGCAGGATTAATGATTTTTTGTTTTGCTTTGTGCATCGGATTTATGCCCAAGGAGAATAACCTTAACGCACTCCTTGGCTTCTGCGACCAGCCGAAAGCCTAAGCCAGCATCAGAGAGGCTCAAGCGATGGCTAATCAATGGCTCCACAGGAATTCTTTTTTCTTTTAGCCAGGTTATTGCCTCAATAGTATCTTGTGGGCTTGCGCCATAGGAATGGATAATTTTTATACTCTTACGCCAGAAGTCGCTTACCGGGATAGGCACATCCACGCCCGGCTGAGTAGCGGCAAAAAATAAAAGTCTGCCTGCGCGTTCCACGCATTTATTCGCCTGCAGAAAGGCAGATAAATTAGAGGTACAGACAATTACTAAGTCTGCTAATCTATTTTCATTGAGTTGCGAAAAACACGCGCGGACATCTTCTTTGGCAAGAATAGTAGCGTCAGCGCCTAATCTTTTGGCTAATTTCAGACGGTATTCGTTTATATCGGTAACTATCACCCGCTTTACTTTTTGATCCTTGGCTGCTAAAAGATGCAATAACCCTGAAATCCCCGCACCTAAAATTAAAATCGCATCTTCTCTCTTAACCTCTGACATGCGCTGGCTGCGTAAGACGCAGGCCAAGGGCTCAATAAAAGTCCCTTCCACAAAAGAGATTTCTTCGGGCAATAGGAATGTCCCGCGTTCCACATTAATTTTAGGCACACAGATATATTCTGAGAAACCGCCAGGAAAATAATTGGTCGTATGCAGGGTCTGACAGACCGTATGATTGCCGCTTAAGCAATAACAGCAGCTATTACAAGGGACGTGGTGGCTGACAAAAACCCTCTGCCCTACTTTATAATTCTTGACACCCTCGCCTACTTCGGCAATCACGCCGGTGGCCTCGTGGCCTAAAACTAAAGGCGCGCGCTTCAGGCGATACCACTCTAGGACGTCACTTCCGCAGATGCCGCAGGCCATCATCTGCATTAAGAATTCACCTGGCCCAATCTGGGGCTTAGGTATCTCCTCAATGCGCACATCCCGGTTATGATAATACATTGCTACTTTCATTATTTCTTCAGTGTCCTTTTTGCCTCATCCTGAAAAATTTGTTGTGCTTTTTTTACGCTGGCATTTTCGTGAATAATCGCGCGCAATGCCCTGGCCATGGCCACCGGATGACTACTCTGCCAGACATTTCTGCCTAAATTTATCCCGATCGCCCCTTTTTGCATCCCATCGTAGACAAATTCTAAAACCTCAAGCTCCGTCTCGCATTTTGGCCCGCCGGCAATCACCACTGGCACTGGACAGCCCGCTACTACCTTATCAAAATCTTCCTTGCACCAATAGGTCTTGACTATGCGCGCGCCTAATTCAGCGGCAATGCGACAGGCTAAGCCCAGATATCGCGCATCGCGCTTTTCTAATTCCTTGCCTACTGCGGTGACTGCCATTACCGGTATGCCATAATCTTCGCACTCATTTACTAATTTTGCCAGATTTAAAAGGGTCTGGTGTTCATAGTCGCTGCCCACAAAAACCGAAATTCCCACAGCAGAGGCATTCAGCCGAATAATCTCTGCAATAGAAGTAGTAACTGCCTCATTGGCTAAATCTTTACCTACCATGCTCGTGCCGCCAGAGACGCGCAGGATAATGGGTTTGGTGTTCTGCGGGTCTACGCAGGCGCGCAAGACCCCGCGGCTGACAAAAAGCCCGTCGCAAAATTCAAGTAACGGCTTGATAGTCTCACCTGGTTTCTCCAGACAACGCGTTGGCCCTTGAAAATAACCGTGGTCAATGGGCAGAAAAAAACATTTTCCGTTTGGAATTAACTGCTCTAAGCGATTCTTCATTCCCCAATCCATCATTGCCTCCTTATTTTATTGGAACTTGTTTAAATAATTGGAATAGGCGGCTAAATGGCACATACCAACGCGAAAGTTGCGCCAATTGCCCTTGCAATTTCATTTTGCCTTGTGTAACCGCCACAAACGAATCTAGCTTGCCTAAAAATACCAACTCCCAAACCTCCGCTGGCGCCGAAATCACAAAGGGCGCATCTACGTCGGGATCTAAGCTGACAATTCTTCCTTTTTCAAAATTAAATCTATAGGCCTTATCTGAACCATCCAGTTTTATGGCTATCTTTACAGTCAAATCCAACTCCTGGCCTTTCTGGGCGATGAATTCGTCCTTATTCACCAAATCCACGATGGCCTGAATATGCTCCCTGGAAAACATAAGATAGCTTTGAGCTTGGGTTAACTCATTTTTTAATCCTTTATCCAAATCATCAAGGATTTCTTTATTAAATAGGCGGGCTACGGAAGCGGTTTTCACTGCTTCTTCAAGTGATTCAATTAAATATAAGGCGTCACTAAATTTATCCGCGATAGAAACTACCCCGTGGTTTTTAATCACTACCAAATTATTCACCTTCAGGGCATCAATCACCAATTCCGGCTTGGTTATCGCCGGCGTATCCTGCTGGACAACCGGAATATTGCCTAAATAAAGTTTGGTTTCAAAAGTCAGGGCCTTAAGATCAGAATAAAGCGCAAAATAGGCATTCACCAAGGTCGGGTGGCAATGGATAATCACTTTATTTGGGAAATTTTTATAGACTAAACTGTGCAAAGGAAATTCGCTGGTAACGGGTTTGTTTTTTATATCCGCTTCATTATTTAAATTTAATTTTATGATATCATCCCAGCATAAACTGCCTAAACTTGTTCCGCTTTTGGTAACAAAAATATTGTCCTGATCGATTCTGGCGCTTAAATTCCCCGCGCGCGCCACCACCAAACGCAAGTCGTATAATTTTTTCCCGATTTTAATGATTTCTTTCTTCAGTGCCGCCTCTTTACCAAATATCATCGCTTAATCTCCATAAAAATATGCTTGGTAATAAGTTGATTCGGCGTAATATCAAAGGCCGGATAATAACCCTTGACACCCTTGGGTGCCAAGCGCAGGCCTTGATATTCTAACATTTCTTTATCGGGCCTCTGCTCAATTTTAATCTCTCTGCCGCTTTTTAAATTAGAGGCCGGCGGGCATAAGACATAAAACGGAATCTTAAAATGCCGGGCGATTACCGCAATCTGATAAGTCCCGATTTTGTTGGCGATATCGCCGTTTTGGGCCAAGTGGTCTGCGCCAACAATAACTTTATTGATTTTTCTCTGAGAAATAACCGCGGCCGCCATATTATCGGTAATTAGAGTTACCTCAAACCCCGCGCGCTCTAGCTCCCAGGCTGTTAAGCGCGAGCCCTGTAGGTATGGCCGGGTTTCCGTAGCGTAAAAACTTATTTTCTTTCCCTGTTTACGGCAGAATTCTGCGATTAAAGGAAGCAGGCCGCTGACATTGCAATGCGTCAAAACAATATCGCCATCTTTAAATAATCCGCTCGCCTTTTCTGCCTGATGGATGCGCGCCTGTTTTAATGTTGCTAAAAAACCTAATATGCATTTCTCCAAAGGCGCGCCACTGCGTTGCCAGCCCAAGACCATATCGGTCAAATACCTAAAAGAGAGAGTCGGCCGGGTGGCGTTAATCGCAAGGGCTACCTTTTTCAAATCTTGTTTTTGGCGGAGCGCCAAAATAAAGATATAGCACACAAGAATCACTTGACCTACGGCGCGGGTCTTCATCTCCTTGATGGCCTGACAGGCCGCTTGGTAATGATGCGCCTTTAGATAATGCAGTTTCTGCGGCAGGCGTGTCTCATCCAGTATATAAATTATATTGCCTTTAAGTTTTATCGGCCAAAATAAAGGAGAAAATCTCATTTTTCTTCCAATCTTTTTATACTTTCTAAGGCAATCTCAATTAATTTTGTCTCAGCCAGATAATACATCGGATTCATAAAGCCCATCTCGCCAGTAATCACATTATCGCTGACCGCCAGAATGCTTCCTGCCTTTACCTTGTATATTTGCGCAATAGTCAAGAGGGTTGAGGAAACCATATCCACAGCAATCGCCCCCTCTTTGCGCTTGGCCTCTACGATTCCCCTGGTTTCGCGTAAAAGCGCATCCGTGGTCCAGGCAATGCCGCGATGAATATTTGCCCCCATCTCTTTGGCAACTCCCTCTAAAGTATCAGCGATTTTTTTATCAGCGAGGGTCTGGAAATTTTTATCTACATAATAAGGCGTGACCCCGTCTCCGCGGATGACTTTATCTACCACTACCAAATCACCAACTTTAATCTCTTCATCCAGGGCTCCGCAGGTGCCAATACGGATAATATTTTGTATTCCTGCATTACACATCACTTCAGTAGTAATAGAGGTGTCGGTGGAAAACCTGCCGCCGTTGATGGCAGTAATTTTAATCCCCTGATATCTGCCCGTATACATCGTATATTCCATAAAGGAAAAATTGCGCACCGGA
>JACRHO010000104.1 GCA_016212045.1 Candidatus Omnitrophota bacterium
AGGGTTTATTGTTAAAACCAGCGATTTGCAGCAAGAAGTAGATAATATAAATAGTATATTGAATATCGCTCCTCAATATAAGGCGGGAAAATAATGTCAGCTAAGAAAATCTTAGTAGTTGATGACGAAAAAGAAAGCTGTCAATTTTTTAAGCAGTATCTTACAAAACGCGGTTACTCTGTAGATATAGCTTACGATGGCCTGGAGGCAAAAGATTTATTAGATAAGCATACCTATGATTGTATCTTTTTTGATTGTAATATGCCAGAATTATCAGGGGTTGAACTCATCAAAGTGATAAAGGAGAAGAACCCTAAAGCCAAGAAGATTATGATTTCTGGTTACGATTTAATCAATGAGGATTTTGCCAAAGACTCGGGAGTGGATATATTTTTACGTAAGCCATTTTCTTTAGAGACCGTAAACGAAATAGTAAAAATGGAGGGCGGAAAAGATGCCTAATAAAAAGATTCTTATTATTGATGACGAACGAGAACTCTTTGAGCTGGTAAAGATACGGCTTGAATCGCAGGATTACGAGGTTTTGTATTTGGAGTCTGCTCAAGGCGCCTTGCAGTTTATCAGGGGCAAAAAGCCGGATTTAATCCTTTTAGATATCGTTCTGCCTGACAAGAACGGCTACGACCTTTGTTACGAGATTAAGCAGGATGAGAATACAGCTTCAATTCCAGTAGTATTATTTACTGCAAAATCAGAATGGAAAATAAAAATGGATGAGCTTTGTAAATTTGTAAAAGCAAATGACTATATTTCCAAACCTTTTGAGTCACAAGAGTTGTTAGATAAGATAAAAGGTTTACTGGAGGCATAAACTTGTTGGGAGCTAAGTATGGCAAATAAAAAGATATTAGTAGTTGATGATGAGAAGGAATTGGTAGAAATGATAAAGATGCGGCTGGAGGCAAATGATTACGAGGTGATTTCAGCCTTTGATGGTCAGGAGGCCTTGGAGAAGGCAAAAAAAGAAAAACCTGACCTAATTATTTTAGATTTAATGTTACCTAAAATGGACGGATATAAGGTCTGCGGCTTGCTTAAGGCCGATACAAGGTATAACAAGATTCCTATTATTATGTTTACTGCTCGGGTTCAAGAATCTGATATAAAGCTGGGGCAAGAAGTGGGGGCAGATGCCTATATTACCAAACCCTTTGAGCCAGAAACACTGTTAGGCAAGATTAAAGAATTATTGAAGGAGTAATATATAATGGCGAAAGAACAAAAGAGATCACTTGGTGAGAGTTTAGTAGCAGAGGGAATTATTACTGCGGAGCAGCTTAAACAGGCGCAAGAGGAAGAAAAACGCACTGGCCAGCGCTTAAGAAATGTTTTGGTGAAAATGGGTCTAATTGCTGAGGAAGATTTAGTTACGTTTTTAAGCGACAAACTTGGATTGCCCAAGATAGAGCTTGGTAATTGTCTGATAGATCCTAAGATAGTTGAATTGGTACCAGAGGCCTTAGCCAGAAAATATGAACTCATACCTGTTTTAAAAATCGGCGAGCGCCTTACCTGCGCAATGGTTGACCCGTGGAATATATTTGCTTTAGATGAAGTTCGAGCCCGCACAAATTTAATGATTGAACCTGCGGTGGCTACAGAGACTGAGATAAAGAAGGCGTTGAATGAGCACTATGGCGCCAAAGGTTCTATGGAAGATTTGATAAAAACTATTGATGAGAAGAAACTAGGGCTACAGGCGGGTCAAGAGATAGACACCAAGAAATTACAGGGAATTGTTGAGGAGCCTATTGTCATAAAGTTAGTCAATCTTTTGATTATGCAGGCGATTAAAGAAGGAGCCAGCGATATACATATAGAACCTGAAGAGGAAGTCCTGAAAGCGAGGTTCAGGGTGGATGGAATGTTACATGAGATAAGCGCTCCCCCCAAACATCTTCAATCCGCGATAATCTCAAGGCTCAAGATAATGGCAAGTCTTAATATTGCCGAAAGGCGCGCTCCTCAGGATGGAAGATTTACTGTGAATTTGGAAGGTAAGCAAATAGATGTGCGCGTATCAAGTGTGCCCACAATATATGGCGAGAATCTGGTCTTACGTCTTTTAGATGTCACCAGTGCTTTATTAGGGTTAGAACAGTTAGGATTCTCTAAAGAAATTTTAGATAAGTATAATAAACTTATCACCAGGCCCCACGGCATAATTTTAGTTACGGGCCCAACCGGAAGCGGAAAGACCACCACTCTTTATGCCTCTTTAGCTAAGATAAACACCCCTGAGAAAAATATTATTACTATTGAA
>JACRHO010000096.1 GCA_016212045.1 Candidatus Omnitrophota bacterium
GTAGCCGGAAAGGTTAAATCCTAACCAGCGCGAGCCTAAGATATTCTCCGGGCTATCGGGGCTGACTACTGCGCCGGCCTTAAACCAGGTAGGATTAGGGATTTTGTTGACAATTTTGAAAATACCCACTGGCGTGGAATTATTTGCTCCAGTAGAAACAGTATAGACCTTAAACACCTCTTCATTTACTTTCAAGATAAGTATATTTTGCGACTTATCCACCACGATACTAAAAGACGCATTCCAGACCTTAATTTTTTTGCCGGGGATAATCTTTTCGCTGGTAAGGTGGTTGCTCTTCATGATTAACTCCGGTGTGGTGTTATGGCCTTGGGCAATTTTTACTATTGAGTCGCCTGGCTTTATCTGATAAAGGATGCTATGGCTAGTGACGACCGGAGAAAAGATTAACTTTATATTTAACTCTTCTAACTTTTTTTGCCAGCCCATTACCTCGCCTGAGTTAGGGAATTCGCTGATTAACTTCCGGAGCGCTTCCTTTACCCCGACTAAATCTCCTTTTAATTCAAATTCCTTGGCCTGACCAAGTAGACCCGATACAGAAGCGCTCTCTTGCGCTGAAAAAAAGCGCCTGGACCTCACCAGCGAGAAAATCATGAATATGCCTAATAATATGATGCTGGCGATTACTGCGAAAATGATTATCCTTCTCATGTTAGCTATTCTCCTTTAATAAGCAATAAAGGCAATGACGATGCCAATTAAAGCGCCCACAATTACTTCCACCGGCGTATGACCGACGAGTTCGCGCAGGCGTCCCTCCTGGATTCTGCCTTGCCAATAAATATCCTCGCTAATTTTATTTAAGATGCGTGCCTGCCTGCCAGTAGCCCGGCGCACGCCCTGGGCATCAAACATAACTACTAAGGCAAAGAAAACTGCCAGGGCAAAATAGGCGCTGTTTACCCCATATTGAATCCCGATAGCCGTGGCCAGGCAACTTGCACCAGCCGCATGGCTAGAAGGCATGCCGCCAGTGCCGACAAACCAACGGAAGTCAAATCTTTTCTGGCGGATTACCCCGAGACTAACCTTAATCGTCTGGGCAATAAACCAGCTGCTCAAGGTCGTCCACAAAATCTTATTTTGGAATAATTGCTTAAATACGTCCTGCATTAAAAATCTCCGTAGTTTACCATTATATACTCTACAAGATAAAAAGCAAGATTTTTTGTTAGATTTTGCTTACTTTTACGTCTATTAAATTAGATATCCCATTTACTGTCCCGCATCGGAAAATCGGGGAAAAAGGAGGTCAAAAAATGTTAGCGAAAATTTTTAGTTTCGGATTATTAGGAATAGAGGCGTATCCTATTGAAATAGAAGTAGATGTATCCAGGGGGTTACCCACAGTAACTGTAGTTGGCCTAGCAGATACAGCCATCCGAGAAAGTAAAGAACGGGTGAAATCTGCCATCAAAAACTGCGGGTTTAGCTGGCCAGGCGAGAGGATTACTATAAATCTGGCGCCTTCGGATATCAAAAAAGAAGGCAGCTCCTTTGACTTGGCCATTGCCTTAGGGGTATTAGCCGCCACCCTCCAGCTGAACGACCAGAATCTAAAAAATTATTGTATCTTAGGAGAATTATCTCTGGATGGGACGCTCAGGCCAACGCAGGGAATATTGTCTATCAGTATGGCCCTGGCCAAAAATAAAATTAAAAATATCGCCTTGCCGACTGCTAATATTAAAGAGGCGGCAGTAGTCTCTGAGGTGCGTGTCTTTGGTTTAAATACCTTAAGGCAGGCGGTAGAATTTATCAATCACCCCGAGACAGTTAAGCCTGCCCATTTTTCTCTAGAAAAATTATTTCAGGAAAAAATTAGTTACGCCATAGATTTCTCAGAAGTAAAAGGCCAGTTTATGGCCAAAAGGGCATTGGAGGTTGCCGTGGCCGGCGGACACAACGTGCTTTTTATCGGCCCTCCGGGCAGTGGCAAGACAATGCTTTCCAAAAGAATACCCACGATTATGCCGGATTTAACCCCGCAGGAGTGCCTGGAGATTACTAAGATACATTCGGCCGCTGGTATCCTGCCGTTAAAAGACGGCATAATGCTGCGCCGGCCTTTCCGTGCCCCGCACCATACTATCTCCGACGCGGCTTTAATCGGCGGCGGCTCTATACCTGTGCCTGGAGAAATCAGCCTGGCGCATCAGGGCGTATTATTCTTGGATGAACTGCCGGAGTTCCATCGCGACTGCTTAGAGGCGCTGCGCCAGCCATTAGAAGATGGCTCTATCCGCGTCTCGCGCAGCGCAAAATCATTCCTCTTTCCGGCCTCTTTTATGTTAGTGGCGGCAATGAATCCCTGCCCCTGCGGCTACTACACCGACCCCAAAAAGGCCTGCCGCTGCTCAACCACGAAAATCCAGAATTATCTGGGAAAAATCTCCGGCCCCTTACTGGATAGAATCGATATCCATATTGAGATACCAGCGATAAAATACAAAGAGCTTACCGATACAAAAGACGCTGAAGTCTCAAGCGTAATTAAGGAACGAGTCGAAAAGGCGCACTCGCTACAGCGGGTAAGATTTAAGGAAGACCGTATCTTCTATAATGCCCAGATGAACACCAGGCTAATTAAAAAATATTGTGTTTTAGAAGATGCCGCAAAAGAATTACTAAAGATGGCGATGACAGAACTGGGGCTATCGGCGCGGGCCTATGATAAGATATTAAAGGTAGGTCGAACTGTAAGTGACTTGGGCTGCAGCGAGGTTATCCTGCCTGAGCATATTTCCGAAGCGATACAGTATAGGAATCTGGACAGGTGGTGGTAAAAAATATTATTTTCTGTATGGCTTAAGGAGCTCCAATAACTTAGGCGAAACTTCATAACCTAGTGCAATTGCCCTATCGCAATGCTTAATCGCTAACTCGTACTGTTTGGTATAGTAATAGGCCAAGGATAAATTATTATGCAACAAGGAAAAATTGGGATTATGACTTAATACCTCTGTCAATAGCTGAATGGCTTTTCTATGATGTCCGGTTATTATATATAAATTGGAGAGGTTGCTGGATAATAATAAACTATTTGGCTCTACAAACAAGGCCTCTTGATAAGAAGCTATTGCCTTTCTATAATTTCCTTTCTCTCCATATTGTTTAGCTGCTTCATAGTGCTGCTGAATAATTCTCTTCTTTATTTCTATGGCTTTATTATATATATTCGCAGATTCTTCCTTTTTCCCGAGACGACGATATAAGTTAGCAAGGTTAAAATAGGCGCCCAGCGCATCAGGCATATATTTTATTGCATTCTTATATGCGCTTACGGCCTCTTTGAATCTTCCGACTTCCTCATACTCAAGGGCAAGTTCATTATAGGCCTTTCCGCTTTCCGGGTTATATTTCAGCGTCCTTTCAAAAAATATAATTGGATGCGACCAATATTTATTTTGTTTCATCGTCAGGATAGCATAAAACATCAACAGGCATATAAAAATGCATGTTGCGATACTCCGCAATCTTCTTATTTGGCGCATCAAAGATATCTGCTCGGCAAATATAAATAATATTCCTATAGAAGGAAAATAAAGCCAACGCTCGGCCATATAAGATTCGTTAAAAGGATAAATATTTGCTACAGGCATTAATGCTATAAAAAACCAGAGCAGAGAAAACCGCATAAAGTCATTGCTATTCTTTTTTTTAATAGCAAAAAGTAATAAAAAGATGGCCGCTGTTAAACCCAGGATTGTGCGGGGGTCTGTAAAATGGAATAATTTATAGCTATATTCCATATGCAAATTGAAAGGAAACAGTATTATTCTTAGATAACTAAATATGGCAGCAAAAAAACCAGGTATTCTTTGTAAAAGCAAAGTAATAGACAGACTGTTTACGGGTGTAACTTTTATCAGCGCAAGCCGAAACACAAGATATGTCAAGATGATGCCTACGATGATAAAGAAGTTCTTTACATTTATCTTTTTCTTAAAAATATAATGATAGGCTAACAATAACGCCGGCACGGCTAAGCTATTCTCTTTAGATAAAATTGCCAACAAATAACTTGTCCCTATAAGTATAGAACCCTTGCCATTTTGTTGTTTAAGATATTTTAAATAAAAAATTATGGACAGCAACATAAATAATGCCGCCAAAGAATCTGCTCGGTCAGAAATAGATGCAACTGTCTCCACATTTAATGGATGCACAACAAATAATAAAGCTGCAAATAGAGAAATAACATGGTCATTAATAATGGCGATGATTAAAAAATAGATGGCTAATGCTACCAAAAGATGAATCAATATATTGGTCAAGTGATAACCCTTAGGGTCTAATTGCCAAATACTATAATCCATCATATAAGTGAGAGATTGTACTGGATGATAAAAAGGAGCCTCTAATCCAGCTCCGGCTCCCATATTTGCAAAAAATAATTTTGGAAAATTATGGTAATCTTTTATAAATTCATTTTCAAGAATGTGCAAATGGTCATCCCAAATAAACTCTCCATTAATTGCATTGTGATAAACAATAATTCCTAAAATTATTATTAAGATGCTGTGGAGAAAAACTATCTTCGTTCTCTTTTTAAGAATTTCCATTTCTATAAAATATTTATTCGTTTTATTATACTACGCACAAAAGGCGAATCAGCCAAAGACATTTTAAAAAACAATACAGCAATACAGTATAGGAATGACAGGTGGTGGTAGGCTTATTTCGGATACTGGGAGGATTTGCTCGCGCATTCTAGGCAGATATGGACTGCTGCCTCTTCCTGGGTAAGCGGGTCCCTGCCCAATTCATTTATCTTTTTGAGAGTAGAAAAAATCTGGTTGTATGCGCCCTGAGATAAAGCCAGCACATCTTCTTTAAGCTCATTA
>JACRHO010000012.1 GCA_016212045.1 Candidatus Omnitrophota bacterium
CCTGGCAGCAACTACTATGCCCGGGGATGATGTCACGCACCCTATTCCGGATAATACCGGGTATATCACCGAAGGGCAGTTTTATCTGAAAAATAAAGTGATTGAGCCTTTTGGCTCTTTAAGCCGCTTAAAACAGCAGGTCAACGCCAAGACCCGGGCTGACCACCGCGCGATTATGGATACAATGATTCAGTTATTTGCCAATTACCGCGAGTCCTTAGAGAAGCAGGCAATGGGATTTCAGATGTCTAATTGGGATAAGAAGCTTTTAAAATACGGCAAGCTCTTTGAAAAAGAGATGATGTCTTTAGAGGTAAATATTCCTTTGGAAGAGGCCTTAGACAAAGGCTGGCAGATTATGGCAGGATGTTTTTCTCCGGAGGAGACCGGGATTAAGAAATCACTGGTAGAACAATACTGGCCAAGATAAATTATGGCAAAACTTAAACTGAGCAAAGGCGAATTAAAAAGGCAGCGCGATGCACTGAGCCAATACCAACGTTACCTGCCCACGCTGCAGTTAAAAAAACAACAGCTGCAAATAGAGATTCTTTCTCAGCAGAATATCCTGCGCGAGAAAGAAACGCTGCTTGAGCAAAAAAGGGCAGCAATTGCGCCGTGGCTGGGGCTGTTGGCAGATAAAAAAATAAATAATTATGCCCGGATAGCTCCGGAGCGAATGATTGCTACCTCCCGCAATATCGCCGGCGTGGACCTGCCACTTTTTGAGCGGCTGGAATTTGCGCCAGCAGAATACGATTTATTCCTGGCGCCGCTTTGGGTAGATACGGCAATTGCAGAATTAAGAACTCTGGTTGCTTTGGAAGAGGAACTAAAGGTCATCGAAAAAGGTATTACGATTTTAAGGCAGGAATTGCGCATTACCACCCAGCGGGTGAATCTTTTTGAAAAGGTAAAAATCCCCGCGGCAGAAGAGGCAATCCGGATGATTAAAATTTATTTGGGAGACCAGATGGCTAATGCCGTGGGCCGCAGTAAAATTGCCAAGCGTAAAATAGAGGTTTTAGAATTAGCAGGAGCGGCAGTATGATTGTGCCGATGAAAAAAGTCTTTTTGATTACGCAGGCAAAAGACGCTGACGGGTGTCTGAAGAAATTGCGCCACCTGGGGGTTTTGCATCTTGAGCATCAAAATCCGCCTCAAGGGACTGGCCTGGCAGCAATCCATGAGGATTTGATATTGATAAATCATGCCCTAAATATATTAAATCAAGAAAGGCCGTCTTTGAGATTGGCTGCAGAAGACAAAGAAATAAAAGATTGGAAGTTTCTCTGCCAGCACATCGTGGATTTACAGAAGAGGATTTTGCAGCTGGAGGAGTATGGCCGCAGTTTAAAGAACAATATTGCGCTCTGGAAAGAGTGGGGAGACTTTGCCCCAGAGGAGATCAGGAGGCTAGCTGAAAAAAAGATTTTTATGAGATTATACCGTATCCCGGCAAAAGAGATGGATAAATTGCCTCAAGGCACAATCGTGCGCCGGGTCTCTAGCTCTCTAGGAATGATTAATTGCGCAGTAATTTCACCAGCGCCGGTGGAGATTCCCTTTAAGGAATTGGAATTACCAGCGCTGGGCTTAAGAAAGATGCAGGAGAGACTCCAACGCGATTTAAAAACTATGGAAACGCTGAAAAAAGAAATTAGCAGCCTTGCCTGCCATTACGATAAATTGACAGCCATCAAGAAGGATTTAGAAAAAGAGCAGGAGTTTCAGGAGGCTTTAGCCGGAATGGGCCAGCAGCAAGGCCTGGCGTATTTAGCCGGATTCATACCTCATGACAAAACAGATGGCTTGAGCGAGGCCGCAAAGAAACAGCGCTGGGCCTTTCTCTTCAAGGAACCTGCTGAAGAGGATAATATACCTGTGCTGATTCGTAACCCCGGATGGGTTTCTATCATTAAGCCGGTTTTTAAATTATTAGAAATCCTTCCCGGATACCGCGAACTGGATATTAGCCCGCTTTTCTTGTGTTTCTTAAGCCTTTTTTTCGGGATGATTATCGGAGATGCCGGATACGGCGCGTTGTATTTTCTGGCGGCTTTAATTATCCAGAGAATACGGCGCAGGAAGATAACTGAGCAGAAAATATTTTTCCTGATTTATACTTTTTCTGCCTGCGCGATATTCTGGGGGCTTTTAACCGGCACAGTCTTTGGCCATGAATGGTATCTGAAGGCAGGAGCTAGGCCACTCTTACCTATATTAAATAATACCAAATTTCTGCAGGCCTTTTGTTTCTTTTTGGGCGCTTTTCACTTGAGCCTGGCGCATGCCTGGCAGGCAATACGCAAAGCCCCGGCATTAACTGCCTTGGCAGATTGCGGCTGGATTTGCATATTATGGGCAGCCTTTTTTCTGGCAAAGACACTGATTTTAAATGACCCGCTTCCCTCTTTTCTGGGGGCCTTAATCATTACGGGGATAACCTTGGTTATCTTTTGCTCTAGCCCGCAGAAAAATTTATTCAAGACCATTGCCAGTGGCCTGGGGGCAGTGAGTTTGAGCTTAGTGAATAATTTTACAGACGTGGTTTCATATATCAGGCTCTTTGCCGTCGGGTTAGCCGGCATTGCCATTTCGGATACGGTAAATATTCTGGCTGGGGATTTTTTTACTGCATCGCCCGTTATTTGCGGTTTGATAATTTTTTTCGGCCATAGCATCAATATTATCTTAGGGCCGCTGTCGGTTTTAGTGCACGGCATCCGGCTAAATGTCTTGGAGTTTTCCAGTCATGCCAGTTTATCCTGGAGTGGCCAGGCCTATAAGCCGCTTCAGGAGTAAGGAAAGGAGACGCGATGGAGAATAATCTTTTGGCGCAGTTTAAGGATTTGGGGGCAATTTTGGTCTTGGCTTTATCCGCTTTGGGCTCAGGCGCAGGCGCAGGCATTGCCGGGATGAGCGCCATCGGTGCCTGGAAGAGGAATTTTCTGCAGAATAAGGCGGCTTCTTTTTTGCTGGTGGCCCTTACTGCCGCGCCTTTAACCCAGACTATTTACGGATTCATTGTGATGAACAATATGCTTTCACTAACTTTAAAAGGCCAGTATTTGTGGGGCGTCGGCGCTTTTGCCGGAACAGCTATCGGTCTTTCCGCCTATTGGCAAGGTAAATGCGCGGCGGTTGCCTGCGATGCAATGGGCGAGACCGGCAAAGGTTTCGGCCAGTATCTTGTTGTCTTGGGTATGACTGAAACCGTAGCGCTTTTGGTCATGGTATTCACCATTGTTTTCTTAGGCCATTTAGCCGGGGCATAAAAAATTACCTTTTTAAAAAATCGGGCGGTTGGCGCAATTGGTTAGAGCGGAGTGACTTAAAAAGATCTTTGACAAAATCGAACCGAAGCATTATAATATATATAATATAGTATAGGCGGTTCGTAATGAAAGCAAAAGAACGGAAAGAAGCAAGAAGACTTAGGGCAATAGGTCGATCTATCCGCGAGATCGCAGAGCAGATAAATTGTGCCAAAAGTTCGGTAAGTGAATGGGTACGCGATATTCCCTTAACGGAGAAGCAGATTGAAAGATTGGAGCTAAAGCAGGATAGGGCGCGCGCGAAAGCAGCCAATCACCCCAATAGCCCTAAAAACGTATGGGCTAATATAAGGAACACAATCACCGCGTCAGCCTATAAAGAAATTCCCTCCCATTGTCCGCTTTATACATTGAAAATATTAGGAAGCGCGTTGTATTGGGCAGAAGGATATAAACAGAGTATTAATATGGTTAACTTCAGCAACTCTGATCCTGCAATGATTTTATTGATGATGAGATTTTTTAGGAATGCATGCAAAGTTCCAGAAGATAAGTTTCGCGCACTCGTTCACATACACCCTCATTTAAACAGTAGAAAAGCCGAAATGTTCTGGTCTGATATCAGTGGAATTCCGCTTAAGCAATTTCACAAAACACAATTTGGGATAAGTAAGGCGAGTAAAAACAAAAGAGATACATTGCCCCTGGGCACCTTCAGAATAGTAATATGTGATACGCGCCTGAAAGCCAAAATTGACGGCTGGATAAAAGGGATGCAAAAATGGGATAGCATAGGGGCGGTTGGCGCAATTGGTTAGCGCGCCTGATTTACATTCAGGAGGCTTACAGGTTCAAGTCCTGTACCGCCCACCA
>JACRHO010000093.1 GCA_016212045.1 Candidatus Omnitrophota bacterium
ATGGCATTGATGGTTAAAATCCCCAGATTCGGCGGGCAATCAATTAAAATATAGTCATAATCGTTGCGGAAATTATTCAGGGTCTCCCAGAGCCGCGATTCCCGGCTGATCTCGCCGGCTAATTCCTGCTCTAGAGTACTTAAGACAATTGCCGAAGGTGCGATAAATAAATTTTCATCCGCCCTCTGGACAATATCCGCTAAATTTGCCTTTTTGTTAGTTATCTTAGATAAAACATTATAAATGCTTAAATCTGACTTTATATTTAAGCCGGCAGTGGCATGCGCCTGAGGATCTAAGTCTATTAATAAAACCTTGCGGTTGTTTGTGGCTAAGCAGGCAGCTAAATTTATGGCGGTGGTGGTCTTACCGCATCCCCCCTTCTGATTGGCGATGGCAATAACGCGCATTAATATCTCCTTTCCTATTTTAGAAACCTCACATTATCTATATAGACTACGCCTTTTTTCTCCCCCACGTTCCATTCTTCAACGATAAAAGAAAGCCGCACCATCTCTGACCAATCGCTGATCTTTTTAAAATTTGGAAGTTCTATTTTATAATCCTGCCATTTGACGGGGATATCACGGATATATATTTCTGATGCCTCGCGAAAGATGCTGGCAAGTTCAATCCTTAAAGAAAGTTTATCGGCATAAAAACTTTTCTTTGCCGAAAAACCCAGGGTCTTATATTGAGACAGGTCCAGTTTATTTAGGTTTATAGTGTAAGTTTCTTTTTTGGCGGGATTAAAGTGGAAATTTATCTTAGCTGCCTCCGGCAAAAGCACGAGTGCAACCTCAGTATTGAGAGGTTCTTTTTTGCGCAGAACCGTAATTAAAATGCCGCTTAGCCCAAAGATAACGGCAAGGCTTAAGAAAAAAAGGCTTTTCACTGCTTGATGTTCTTTTGCCTTATTTTTCTTTTTTAAAGAAGCGTCTAAATAAATATTGGCGAGGTGTTCGTAGATATCCTTCTTATCCATTTTCATTTTGGATATTTATAGCACAAAACTTCTTAGCTGTCAAGTAGTTAAGGGGTTTTTTAAATATGCGGGGATTTCTTTATCTATTGCAGTATAAAAATTACTCAAGTGCATTCTGAAGAGTTGATCAAAATCGCCATTGGTCTCTTCTCCATACCACCAGAACCAATCACTGCCTTCGCAGATATACATCTGTTTCCAGGCCAACTCTAAATTTTGATTTTTGATTTTTGATTTTTGATTTTCTAACTCCTCCCTCGCCTTCGCCAGCCACTCCCAGGCCTTGGCTTTAGCGGGATTATCCATCCATTTGTTAAAATTGCTGTTTATCCAAGAGCCAGAGGTGAGATTTTTTATCTGCGATTTTGGCGGATGAGACCCAAGATACTCGCTGATAGTAACGGCCTTCAAGAATTTTGCCTCCGATAAATTTTGGTAAAGTAGTTCCAAAAAGTCATGGCCGTCATTTTTATAATACTCCCAGGCATTTTCTCCGTCCATCGCAATAGCCACCAGCGGGTCTTTATCTTTAAATTCCTGATTAATATTTTCTAAATGTTGCATAAAATCGCTGACTGCCTCTTTTGCGCTCTGGCGGTGATAAACGAACCCGATCAAGTCAGAAAGGTTTCTGTCGCGAAAGACGACATTTAAATTACCATCCTTTCTTTTTAGAAGATAGGGCTGATATAAAAGTTTAGTTTCTCTTTTTTTCTTTTTTAAAGACTTAAATAAAATTGCCTCATCAGCCACTATCCAATCTATGCCTGCCTGAATTATAAAAGGTAATATGTGTTCACTTACCGATTGCTCTGAAGGCCACATCCCGCGGGGCCTGGTTCCGAATCTCTGCTGGTAAAACTCTAACGCAGAATCTACCTGCGCCCGGACATCATCAGGATAAGAAAAATTTATCTTAGGCAAAATACTTTTGAGATTTGCCTCTTTGGCAATTTTAGTATTATAGAGAAGTGGTAAGATAGGATGATAGTAAGGACTTAACGTTAGCTCAATCTGATTATTTTCTACAAACTTTTTATAGGCAGGGATGATTTGCGCAATTATCTCCAGCTGCTTATCTAAGACAATTCTTTTTTCTTCCTCGCTAAAATGCCTGGCCTTTTGAAGGATTCTTTTTAATTCCGCAATACCTTCCCTAAAATACGGGTCAATCCAGCTCAAATTAAACCAAACCTGCAAATCTAAATAATCTTGTGTATTAAATTCTTTATTTGTTTTTTGCTTAAAAAATAAATCATAATAACGCGGATGGCTTGAAATAACCTTCTCTTTGTTAATCATAAAGAAGTTTTTCAGAATAAAATCTTTTTCTTCTTTGGTAAGTTCTGCGGCAGGTTTGTAAGAAAGTTCTAAAAATCTGTCTTTGACTAGTGTGTTGCTATAATCCTCTAATTGCTCAAGTAAAGAAGGAACAAGATTAAAGGTTTGATGAATTGCAGGGTATTTCTCTAAAACTTGCACCATATCCAGGTAATCCTTAACCCCGTGCAGGCGCGCCCAAGGAAGACTCGTCTCCTGGGTTAAGAGATTTTTGTAATACGGCTGGTGCATGTGGAAGATGAAGGCAAGGTATAACATATTTATAAAAAAACCCTCGGGAGATTGCTCCCCCGAGGGTTGTCGTTCCTACATAAGTTAGATTAGAAGGTAACTTTCATTGAACCAATCACTTGGCTCGCAGTCTTCTTATTCACTTTATCATATACAGCGCCCGGGATATATAGACCCGTGGTTAAACCTAATTGCACATCCTCTGTATAATCATAGGTGAGGCCTAGGTCAATCTCATCAGCCAGATGTTTTTTGTCACCTTTTACGGTTATATCAGTATCGGCTCCTATGCCACTTAAATCTCTTGTAGCATCTGCAGCAATATTATATGTCTGAAGGATTCTGATGTGATGCCAATCTAATTTAACCGTTAGATCATCCATCGGCTTCATACTACTGCCTAAGTTGAGCACCTGGGCATTAGAATAACCTACGATGCGGTTAAATATGGTTCCACCTGCCTGGTCCTCAAACATTGGGTTCCAGCCAGTGTAGTTATCAGAAACTGATCGGTCTTTATCACCAGATAGGCGGGTGTAACTTAAGTTGATCGCAGGATTGTATTTTACCTTAGGTAATGCATAGTTAGAAACTAATTGTAGAGCATAAGCATTAACTTTTGATTTTGTGCCTGCTGTCCTTAGCTCGTCAGGATATAAAGATGTAGAAGCATAGTGGTCTCCAAATTGCCAAGCACCTTCCAAACCTAAGGTCAAATTCTCAATGCCCGTATAAACTGTTCTGGCACCGAGGGTATTCAACCTTTCTCCTTGTCCAGGAGTAGTTGTCATTCCGGTGCTACCCCAACTTCTATCTCTTGACCAGAGATATCCTTCAGCTGTGAGATCTTTTCTGAGTGCATAATTGGCATTTAAACCCCATAAATTGACATCATTTGCGGTTGCAACAGCATTTTCTTCTATCTTGGCATAAACCAAATCTACTACCAGAGGATCATAATTCAAGGTAGCTTTTACTGCATCAAATGCCTTACGCACACTTAAATCTCTCCAATATGAAGGTAAGTTGCTATCTGCGGTTGCCGTAGCATTGGTATCAATGTCGCCAATGATTAAGGTATTACCATACCTTAATTCCTGACGGCCAACTACCAGGGTTAAAGGAGAATACAAAAACTCCTTTAAGGTAACATAAGCCAGGTCAAGGTCTATATCACTATCGTTCTCTGATGTAGCACCACCTGCTGTACCTTCCTTACCCCAAACTCTTTCATTAAGGAGCCTTACAGTTGTGGCTACATTATCAGTAAGGTCAGCATCTATTCTTACGCGGACAGCACTAAGGATTGCATCTTGTTTTTCGTTGGTATCTGTTAATTGATAGCTATTCCTACCCGCTCCGCGTACTAATAGATCGCCGCTTACCTTAACATTCTGGACTGCGGCGTAGGCAGAAACTGCCAAGCCCACAACGAACGCCAGCGCCAGAATTAGGATTAAGCGTTTACTCATTTTTTATTTCCTCCTTTAAAAATAAAACTTTAAATATATTTAACTAGGGGTTAAAAAATATTTCCTAGAGAATTACTATCTATTTTATATCACCGGTTTTAGCTGACCTCGGGCTTAGTTTTTCTTTCACCTCCCTTTCGCCTAAAATTAAAGTCATATCCAGTGGTATAACCTAATTGCCTTCTTTTTAGCATATAACTCTTTATTTGTCAAGTATTTTTTGGGATTTCTTCGCCTGAATCATCAGGTGCCTGCCGAACAATAGTTCTTTAGAAAGCAAGACCTTATTTATCCTGCGATAGTCTATGCCGCCCTTTTTAAGCGCGCGCCTCTGTTTCTGCCAGGCCTGAAATTTGATAAAGGGCAGTAAAAACCATAAACCCAGGCCATCGTAGACGCTGGTAAAAATACCTTCTACCTTAAAGCCGCTGGCGGACAATAAATATTCTAATTCCTGATAGCGATAAGGAACAAGGTGGAGATTAAAGATAACTTCTTTGGGATTTTTGGCCTGGTCCAAGGGCGGCTCGCGGAAGTATTCATAAGCCCCTTCAAAAAGATAACGCAAACGGGACTTGAGGTTTAATATATTGGGGGTGGATAAAATCAGGGTACCATTACTTTTGAGGATACGGTTTACTTCGGATAAAACAATATAGGGATTTTTTAAATGTTCTATTATTTCAAGGAACAAAATATAATCAAAAGAATTATCAGGGAAAGGTATTTCTTTTGTAACATCGCAATTCCGGAATTCTATCTCATTCCTGTATCTAAATCTATCTTGGTCTATATCTGCGGCCACAACCTTAAAGCCCAAGCCCAGTGCCATTTTGGCATAATCGCCATCGCCGCAACCGATATCCAAAAGCCGACCCCTACCCTCCTCTCCTTCTAAAATATCTTTTACTTTCTCCAGGAGGTAGTTTTTCTTTTGCGCCATTCTAAAAAGGTTGAATTTTTATTACTTCATCGGCCGTTCGGAGCGCTTGGGATATTGCGACTTCGGGCCTAAGGAAATAGTGATAATGACGCTTGAGCC
>JACRHO010000099.1 GCA_016212045.1 Candidatus Omnitrophota bacterium
CTTATATCTTTAAGGGCAGGGGAGCGGTATAAAAGATAAACAAAAAAAGCGGCTAAATATAAAGGGATGATTAAATCTAATTGCAAAAAATAGCTAATCACAAAAATTGAGACGATGGCAAAAAGAAATTTTATTTTATTTGTTGCGGTTTGTCCGATCATAGGCCTCAATAATCTTCTGCACCAGCATATGCCTGACCACATCAGAGCCGGTTAAATAAACAAATTTTATTCCGGCGATCTCTTTTAATATCTCCTGCGCCTGCAAGAGGCCAATGGGTTTACCCTCAGGCAGGTCGCTCTGGGTCAGGTCTGCGGTAATCACGGCCTTGGAATCAAAGCCCAGGCGCGTCAGGAACATCTTCATCTGCTCGCGGGTAGCGTTTTGAGCCTCATCCAAAATAATAAAGGCATCGTTTAAAGTCCTGCCCCGCATATAGGCCAGGGGCGCTACCTCAATAATGCCGGTCTCTAAATATTTTTCAATGCGCTCTGCCCCCATCATATCATAGAGGGCGTCATAAAGAGGCCGAAGGTAAGGAGAAATCTTTTCATACATATCGCCGGGCAAAAACCCTAAAGACTCTCCGGCCTCAATCGCCGGCCGCGTCAGGATGATTCTGCGCGCCTCCTGTTTATTTAAGGCCTCTACTGCGCAGGCCATAGCTAAATAAGTTTTGCCGGTTCCTGCCGGACCAATCCCAAAGACAATATCGTGTTTTTTAATCGCCTCAACATATCCGCGCTGGCCCTGGGTGCGCGGGCCGATGGATTTAGTTTTTGCCGCCTGGCTAAAACTAAAATCCCCAATTTCTTGAGAGCCTGGCTTCTGGTGTTTAAAATTTTTCAACAAATAATATAAATCTGTCCGTCCTAACTCAGTTTGACCGGAACGGATAGCGCCTAACAAATACTCTAAAAGCGATACTGCCTTATTGATGTTAGCGGCAGTGCCGCTTACTTTCAGATGTTCGCCGCGCAGCGTAATCTTAACCTTAAACTCTTTCTCTATCGCCTTGATGTTTTCGTCGTGAGGACCAAAGATTGCCTGCGCCTCTTGGGTGCTCTCTAATTTTATGCCTTTATTCATTACTTCAGGTTTTCGGAAGGTTCTTTCAAGAACTCAACCGGTATATCGAGGACCTGTCCCGGATAAATCTTATTCGGGCCTTTTAATGTGTCTTTATTCGCCTCGTAAATCTTGGCCCACTTCTTGGTAGTGCCGTAGAATTTTTGGGAGATTTTCTGCAGGGTGTCATTTTTCTGCACTGTATATTTTTCCACATTTGCCGCCCCAGCTACTTCCCCAACAGCGCCCGGCGTCATAAATCCCCGGTTTCCCCAAATCTGTGTATCCTCAGTCTTTTCTACTAAACGTGATTGCAGATCAGATGTTTGTACTGGTGCGGGCTTGGGCTTTCTTTCAAATTTAATCGGCGAGGATAATTCTACCTCTACAATCTGGGTGGTGCGGGTCAATTTTCTCTCTGGCGACTCTACTTGGGCCTCTCCCATAAGATAGCCGCGGTTACCTTGGTTTAAATCCTGATCCACCCTATCCCGGGTAACCTGATAAGTCCTGACTACGCAGCCTGACAAAATAAAAATTAACCCTACTAAATAAAATAAAAATCCCCTGCTCATCTTGACCTCCTTTTCTTAATCGTTAACCCCAATTCCTTTAACTGTCTCTCATCTACTTCTGAAGGCGCGCCGGTTAAAGGACAGAAGGCGCTCTGGGTCTTTGGGAAGGTAATCACATCGCGGATACTTTCCTCTCCGGCTAAAATGGCTAATAACCTATCCAGGCCAAAGGCAATGCCGCCGTGCGGCGGCGCGCCGAAACTAAAGGCCTCTAAAAGAAAACCAAAGCGCTGGCGCGCCTGGTCTTTATCTATGCCAATAATTTTAAATATCTTCTCCTGTAACTCTTGATGATGAATTCTAATTGAGCCGGAACCTACTTCCATGCCATTTAAAACTAAATCGTAAGAGCGCGCCCTGATTTTATCCGGCTCTTTTTCTAATTTCTCCAAATCATCAGGATGTGGCGCAGTAAAAGGATGGTGCTCGCTCTCCCAGCGCTTTTCTTCCTCATTATATTTAAATAAAGGGAAATCTACTACCCAGGTAAAAGCAAAATCAGAATTTAATTCTTTTCTTAAATCCGGCTTGTCTGTGCCGTATCTTTTTGCTGCCTCGGCATAGCTTAAGCGCAGGAAAGGAATCTTTATCTCTAATTTCTTAATCTCTCTAAATATCAATTGCAGCAATTTTTCAGTTAAAGAAAAAATATCTTCTTCGTTGATAAATGACATCTCTAAATCTAGCTGCGTAAATTCTGGCTGGCGGTCAGCCCTTAGGTCTTCATCGCGAAAACATTTCGCAATCTGGTAATATTTCTCAATGCCGGCAACCATTAAAATCTGCTTGAATAATTGTGGCGACTGGGGAAGGGCGTAGAATTCACCCGGATTAAGCCTTGAAGGAACCAGGTAGTCGCGCGCGCCTTCAGGCGTGGATTTGGTCAAGATGGGGGTCTCAGACTCAATAAAACCTTCTTTATCCAAAAAATTGCGGATGATTTTATAAAGGTTGTGCCGCAAAATAAAATTAGCAAAGACCTTCTTCCTTCTTAAATCCAGGTAACGGTACTTCAGCCGCATCTCTTCGGTAATATTCAGATTTTCCTCAATTTCAAAAGGCGGGGTAAGGCTGGGATTGAGGATATCTAATTCCTGCACCAGGAGTTCAATCTGGCCGGTGCTTAATTTGGGATTAATGGTGTCTTTGGGTCGGGGGTTGACTTTCCCCTTTACCTTAACTACAAATTCATTTCTTAACTGCCCTGCCCGTGCATAGATATCAGCCGGGCATTCCTTAGGGATAAAAACCAATTGCGTCAGGCCATATCTATCGCGAAGGTCAATAAAAATCAACTTGCCGTGGTCGCGCCGGCTCGCCACCCAGCCGCACAATATAACTTCCTTACCAATATCATTCTCGTTTAATTCTCCGCAAGTATGAGTTCTTAACATATTGTTTTAGGTTACATAATGTTACATGAGGTTCCATGATGTTTCATAAGGTTACCGTTTAATTTCGCGTAACCTTATGGAACCTTAGGCAACTTTATGGAACCTTATGTAACCTTTCCGTTAGATAACTTATTAATTCCGTTTGTTTAATTTCCCTCTGCTCTCCAGAAGTCATATCCTTCAAAGTAACCACATTCTTCTTGAGTTCATTCTCGCCGATAATTAAAACATATCTTACTCCCAAGTCATTTGCCGCACGCAGGGCGCCTTTGAGAGATTTTCCTTCATAGTCAGTATCCGCAGGGATTCCATTCTGGCGTAATTCAGCTAATAATTTTAAACTCTCTTTTTTTGCCTCTTCCCCTAATGAAATAATATAAACTAAGTTCTGGCTTCTGGTTTCTGGCTTCTGGTTTCTGACCAACAATAACCTCTCCATCCCAAAGGCAAACCCCATTGCCCCCACATCTGGTCCGCCTAATTCACGCACTAAATTATCATATCTTCCGCCAGCAGCCAAGGCATCCTGAGCGCCTAAGGCAGGGTGTTTAATTTCAAAGACAGTGCGGGTATAGTAATCCAGGCCTCTGACTAAATAAGGAATAACTTCATAATTAACGCCCAGCAAATCTAGGCCGGCTTTTACTTTAGCAAAATGTAATTTGCATTCTGAACATAGATGGGTATCTTGAAGGTTTAATTTCCGGATAATTTCCTGACAGGTCTCTTTTTTGCAATCCAGAACGCGCAGGGTATTTGTCTTAAATCTATTCTGGCAATCAGGGCAGAGTTTTTTTGTTTTAGCTTTTAATTCCTTTTGCAGAATTTTCGTCAACGTGGCTTTATCCTTGGCGCAGCCTAAACTATTGAGCTGAATCTGGTAGTCGGCTATTGAGAGGCCTTCAAGTATTTTATCGGCTAAAGAGATGAGCTCTACATCTAAATCCGCGTCACTTGAGCCAATGGCCTCGCAACCTATATGATGGAACTGCCGCAGGCGTCCTTTTTGCGGCCGCTCCAGCCGAAACATCGGCCCCAAATAATAAAATTTTCGGAAAGACATCTGTTTATCTAAATTATTTTCAATATAAGCCCGGACAATAGAAGCGGTCCCTTCTGGCCGCAGGGCATATAAATCCTCTTTGTTTCTGATCACAAACATCTGTTTGCGCACTATCTCTGTGTTCTTGCCTAAGGAGCGGTTGAAGAGTGATTCCTCTTCAATAATCGGAGGCCGAATCTCCTGATAATTATAAAGAGAAAAAATCCTGCGGGTGAGTTCTTCTATCTTCTGCCAGCTATACGCTTCTTCTGGTAGGATATCTTTTGTGCCGGGGATTTTTTTCCACATAATTATAATTTGCTTGAACTATTTCTTTGTGTTTTTTAAAGATGGTTTTTTAAGGATTGTGGGAATTGTTTATCTTATCCTCTGCTTCATCTCTAATCCGGGCTTAAAGACTACTACTTTTCTCGGCGGGACGGGAACTACCTGGCCGGTGCGCGGGTTTCTGCCAGTGCGGCTCTTTCTCTGTTTTATTTTAAAAACACCGAAATTACGCAGTTCAATATTCTCTCCTCTGGCGAGCGCCTCCACAATGCAATCAAAGGTCTTCTGCACCACCTGCTTTACATCTATCTGTTTAAGGTTGGCGTCATCAGAAACCTTCAAGACAATATCTTTCTTGGTCATACTCTCACCCCCTCATCTGACCTAACTACAATACCACCAAAAAGTTACGCTGTCAAGTGAAATTGGGCAGTATGATTATTTTATCTTACTTCAAAAACGGCAGGAGGCCCCCATGACCAATAATATTTATAGCTCCATTTATAAACTCATAGGCGCCTTCTTCTAAGATAAACTCCCCAAAAGCAGACAGATCAATGGGCGTTAAGGGATGATATAGGTAAACAGGGCCGCCGGGGATAAAGAAATTAAACTGAAATTGTCCGGACTGTTGGGAATCTGGCAATATTAATCTTATAACCGAACAATATGATAACTGAGAGTCGATATAATTTGACGCTGTTATGCTAAAAGTTACTGACCCTGAGTTTGTATTGCCTGCCGAATCCTCGGCTGTGATAAGAATAAGATAGGCACCCGCGGCGCTATAAACACTACCACTGGTCGCCCCACCTATAACAGGATTTGAATCAAAATTATCTGAAACAGTATATGTGAGTGTTTGTGGCGTATTGTAAGTAGTACCATTTATGGGAGCAGTTATGGTAATAGTGGGCGCGGTGGCGTCTTGAGTAGAAGATACTGTGTCTGACCAAGCAGTTTGCTTCCATCCGCCGTCCCTTTCTGCTCGGACGCGATAATAGTAGATTTGTCCATCGGATAAACTAGTAAAATCATAGTTAGTGCTGGAAGTAGTATACTCCTCTAAACCGCTGGTGAATGAACTGTCCCTGGCTCTTTGCACTCTATAACTAACTGCACTAGAAACACTGGTCCATGAGACAGCATTAGATGTACCCTGGGTATACGCAGGCTCTGCTGTCATCGTCGGTGGAGGAGGAGCATCCGTAAAGGTATTCACCGCATTTTTAGTCCCATCAGTAGCAGTTATAGTATAAGGACCGCCTAATAATGTCTGTGGCGCGTAAATAAAAACGAAATTACCCGAGGCATCGGTTTGCACAGTAACAGCCAAAACATTTCCATCAGGGCCAAGTATATTTATAGTTACTTGTTGATTAGGCAGGAAACCAGAACCAGTAATAACTGGCGTGCCGTCTGGCGGATAATCAGATCGATCAGTGCTAATAGTGGCGGGATTATCGCTAGTGTTAATTATTCTTAGCGGAGAATATCCCGGAGGAGCGCGACCATTCAATACTCCGTAAAAACCTATTTGATCAAATTTGCCTATTAAAAATCCGGCATCGCCTATAAGACCGCCGCCAGAAAGGTCTATTAATGCATTATTATTTACTAATACTTTTCCATTGCCTCCAAAGGTAACTTTTCCGCCATTACCTACATTACCCAAGGCGCGGGCTTCGGTGGTGCTTCCTTCATCCAAAACTGTGGAGGTTTGCGAAACAATACTCAGCTCACCAGCAGTTCCATTTTCCTGGGCATTAGCAGAAATATTTCCCTGTTGTAAAACAGTGGCTGCCTCAATGCTCACCCTTCCACCATCAGGCAGGTCCGGTGAACCGTCAGTAATTATTTCTCCCTTATTGATAAAGCCCGAATCTTTAACTTCAACCCTAACTTCTCCTGCCTCTATCTTACCTATATTATATACTGGCGCGCCTTCAGCCACCAACTCTACCACCCCATGATGATTCACCAAGGACTCTGCCTGAATAATACCGGTGTTATTAATCGCGTAATCAAAAACACTATTTAAAACCTTGGCATTTAAGATAACCTTGCCCCCACCTGCAGTAATCGCGCCGCTATTTTTAATTGCGCTGCCTATCTTCTCGCCCTCAGGCCCAAAGACCTCTTCTTTGACTGCATCATCAATCACCACAGAAATCTGGTTTAAGTCATCCAGGTCTAAGGTCACCTTTTCGCCTGCGGCCAAAACCACGGTGCCTAAATTTGCCTGGATAATTCCCTGATTCCCTACTGCCCCGGAAAGAAGACAGACATAGCCACCGGGCTGAGCAATAATCTTGCCTTGGTTGGTGATAAAGGCGCTTTTACCATCTTTAGAAAAATTATATCTACCCGCAAGAAAATCTTCGTTTGAAATGTCTAAAGTAGAAGCAACTAAGGCGGCAACATCAACGCGGCTATCCGGGCCAAACAAGACACCGTTAGGATTAACTATAAAAACTCTTCCATTTGCGGTAAGAGTGCCCATAATCGATGAGGGGTCCTGCCCGGTCACGCGGTTTAAAGCTATGGAAGATGCTGAAGGTTGGTAAAAATGCACTGCCTCCTGCTGGGCAATGTTAAAACTGTCATAATTAACAATCAGTTTATCTGAGGAGGTGTTTACGATTAGGGTGTCCGTAGTGCTACGGTCAAAAGTAGCAGAACCTAAAGCTACCTCTTCGCCTTCGGGTAGACCATAGGCAGAAAAGGTAAAGGCTAAGGTTAAAAACGCAGAAATAAAGATTAAATTATTTATTTTCTTGGAAGACATAAAGATTTTTTCAGTTTGACCCCAAGCTTACTTATTCATTTTATTGAAGTTACATCTTTTTTGCCTTTGTCAAAGTATTCTTTTTGCTTTTAAAAACTCTTGGAGACCTCAAACCAGGGATGAAGATGATTTTCGTCAGAAGGCGTCTTATCCAGCGGCCAGGCAAAATCAATCCGCAAAGCAAAATCTTCCGGAAGATTAAAACGGATACCGCAGCCCGTGCCCCTTAATGTCTTATATTTCTCCTCTCCGGCCTGCGGCCGGCGCAGGCGCACATTTCCCCAGTCATAAAAAGTAACAATTCTTAATGCGTCGTATAACTTTGCCTTTGAAAAAGGAACTTTTATATCTTTAGGAAGCGGATAAACCGGAAATGACCACTCCCAAGTAGAAGCATAACCTTCATCGCCCACATATTCTGCCGGAGGATACCCCCGCACATTGCTGATTCCCCCTAATTGAAACTGCTCTGCCGCAGTGAGGATATAAGGTGAAATTTGAATTTGATTTTTCCATAACAAACTGGAGGAGAGGGGCATCTTTTGTAATCTAAAAAGATTAATTGTATCTTTGACAAACTTTCCTCCTGAACCGCTGCGGCTGGCATGGGAGTCCTCTCTCTCTAATCCGCCCATAATCTCAGGGATACCAAAATCAATTTCATTGGTGAAAATTGTCCTGCCCCAGATATCTGAAGCATCTAAATCCAGACCTACCTTTATTACCCTTAACCTATCGCGGCTAGTGACATTGCCTAATTGAAAATTAAAAATATCCTTGTAGTCAAAACCAAGATTTAAACTTAAATCTATATTATCAGTATCAAATAAATCTTGATTTAAATAAAAACCGTAAAGCTCGCTTTTGCCGCGGGCATCCAGGTCTTTATATTCTTTGCCTAAGTCTAATTTTGTGCGTGCGGCAAAAAAACCTAATTCTGTCTTATCGCTAACGGGGAATAAATAACGCAAGGAACTCAGGCGGTAAGTATCGGCTTCGGCAATTTGATATTGCAGAGTAAAAATATCATCAAATCCTAAAAGATTATTATGGGTAAGAGTAGCCTGATAACGGTCTTTCTCAATGTAGCGCGAACCAAAGTTATCCCACTTCAAGCCCAGATGTATAGGTAAGCGATCTTTAACCTCTAAAATAAGGTCAGTGGTCCCCGCTTCTTTTCCCGGAGCAAAAACCGCGCGGGCATTCCTGTCCGGATGCTGGTTTATTTTGCTGAGGTCTCTGCGTAATTCATTATAATCAAAAGGTTCGCCCTTTGTTAAGGTAATCTTTCCCTTAATTAATGCGGCCTTAAAATAACGGTTGACCTTGACCTCTAAATCGCCCATCCGGCCTTCCACGACTCTAATCTCTAAGATATTGCCTTCAATCTTTTGCGGCGGCAGATAAGCCCGGGAGGTAACGTAGCCTTTTTTTCGGTAGGTATCGGTAATCAAATCCGCGGCCTTCTGCATTTCTTTTAGTTTGAGTTCTTTGTTTTGAAATTCGGAGATGGTATCGTTAATTTCCTTTTCGGGAATGAGGGTTGCGCCTGTAACATTAATTTTTTGAATAAGAATTTTTTCTTCAGTTTTGGGCGGGGCTATCTCTGGGGGTGACTTTTCTTCTACCTGCGGGGCTTCTTTTTTTTCTTCAATCTTTCCTCTGAGTTTTTCTTCCTCTTCCTGCAGTTGGCGCGTCCTCTCCTGGCCGCTTATTTCCTGCTCAGGAAGAGGCGCAGCCAAAGAAAAAGTGACTAAAAAGAATACTAACGCCAGTAATAAAAAAAACGATTTTCTTATCACCATGATAATGAGGCTATTTTAAAGGTAAAACTCATCTTGGTCTTGCCCCTCTCTTTCTCCTCTTCTTTCTCTTCTATTATAATTTTCAGGCGATTTTTATTAATCTGATAGGAAATACTGGCTATTCGTTCAGCATAGCCTTCTTCTTTGTATCTGGTGGCGATTAAATCTAATATTGCCTGAATCTCAGCTTGAGTAAGCCATCTATTTTTAAAAGGCAGGAGTATTTCTTTTATTTTGTCTTCGCTGATTAAGGTAGCGCCGCTAAAAGTTATCTTCTTGATAAATACCTTCTCTCCTCTTTCCAGGCGTTCTCTTAAAACCCTCTCTTTTTCTAAAATCTCCTGTGACCTTTCTATCTGGCCTAGTGTTTGCGTCTGGGCAAAAGATAAATTAAAAAAACTTAAAACAAAAAATAAAACAAAAATAGTTAATTTCTGCACCGGGTCTGTCATATTCTAAATTACCAGCGTTAACCGTTCCTCACCCAGGAGGTTTTCGATATCCTGGATTAAACTCTCGCAAGGCTCTACAAAAAGCGCATCTCCGACCACTAATTGCACGCGCGAGCGGGCCTGCGCCTCTAAATGCAGGTATATCGGAACCCTGCCGTGAGAAGAAAGCAGCAACCCTTTTAGGCTCTCAAAGACATTCTCGCGTATGCCCGAAAGGTTAATATTCACCGCGCTGATTAATTTATAGATTTCATCAACAGGAATTAAATCATTAAGAATAATTTTAGGAGTATCTTCTCTTAAATTCAGCCTTCCCCTTACCAGGGCAACGGTATTAGGCAGGATATAGCGGCTGACTTTTTGAAAGGCCAGGGGAAAAACTAAAACCTCCACTATCCCGCCTAAATCCTCTAATTTTAAAATTGCCATTTTTTCCTGCTTCTGCCGGGTAGTGGTGTGTTTGATTTTAGCAATTAAACCAACAATTTTTACCTCTTCGGCGTCAGTATGTTTATTTAACTCGGCAATGGAAGTAGAGGTAAAGCGTTTTAATTGCTGGGCATAGCGCGCCAGGGGATGGCCGCTGACATAAAAACCAAGCATCTCTTTTTCAAAGGAAAGTAACTGCGGCTCTGGCCATTCTTTTACTGGCGTTAAGTTAGCCGCCATATCTTTAAAACCATTTTCTTTACCGGTTAATCCTATTTCAAAAAAGGAGAGTTGACCTTTGGCCTTTTCCCGCTGAGTGCGGCTGGCTGCCTCTAAGATATTTTGTAAGTTCGCTACCATCTGCGCCCGGGGCATCAGAAAACTATCCAATGCCCCGCATTTAATTAAACTCTCTAAGACCTTGCGGTTCACTAATCTTGAATCGATGCGCTGACAGAGGTCTTCTAATGAAATGAACCCCGTTAGAGAATTCTCTTTACTGGAATTAACCTTCTCTAACGGGGCAAGTCTCTTTTTGCTTCTCGCCTGAATAATAGATTCTACTGCCCCCCGGCCCACATTCTTTACTGCCAAAAGCCCAAACCTGATGGTGTCTTTATCTACCACTTTAAATAAGGCCTCGCTCTCATTTATATCTGGCGGCAAGACCTTAATGCCCATATGCGTGGCCTCATTCACATACTCTACGATTTTATCGGTATTATCGCGCTCAGAAGTCAAAAGCGCGCTCATAAATTCCACCGGATAATTGGCCTTTAAATAGGCGGTGCGATATGAAATCATGGCATAGGCAGCGCTGTGGCTACGATTAAAACCATAACCGGAAAAATACTCAATCTGGTCAAATATTTTATTGGCCACGCTTTCGCTAATATCATTCTTAATGCAACCAAAAACAAAATTCTTTCTCTGCCGCTCCATTACCTCAGGGATTTTTTTACTCATTGCCCGACGCAGCAAATCTGCCTGCGCTAAGCTAAAACCGGCAAGACTGGAGGCAATCTGCATAATCTGCTCCTGATAAACCATTATCCCATAGGTTGGTTTTAAAATGGGTTCTAGTCTTTTATGGTCGTATTTTATGGGAACACGGTTGTGTTTGCGCTGCATAAAATCATCCAACATCCCTGAGCCAATGGGCCCAGGCCGGTATAATGCCAGAAGGGCAATTAAATCCTCAAAACGCCCTGGCTCAAGTTTTCTTAATAAGTCCCGCATCCCGGAACTCTCTACCTGAAAGACGCCAATAGTCTGCGCCGAACAGAGAAGTTTATAAGTCTGGGGGTCATCTAAAGGTATGTTTTCTATATCAATATCTTTACTTTCTGTTTCTTTAATCAAATTTAGCGTCTGGTCAATCACGGTCAGGGTGCGTAAGCCCAGGAAATCAACCTTTAATAAACCAATCTTCTCCAGAATCCCCATACTGTAACCAGTAGTGACCTGATCATCGGCGCTTTTAAATAAAGGCATATAATTATCTAATGGCTTGTCAGCAATCACGACGCCGGCAGCATGGATAGAGGCATGGCGATTTAGCCCTTCCAAGGATAAGGCGGTATCCACTAAGCGTGTTATTTGCGGATCATTTTTATAGAGGGCGCTTAATTCACTTTCGTTCTCCAAGGCATCTTTCAACGTAATGCTGGGGTCAGGCGGGATCATTTTGGCAATGCGGTCCACATCAGCATAACTTATCCCCATCACCCTGCCCACATCCCGCACCACTGCCCGCGCCTGCATTGTCCCAAAGGTAATAATCTGGGCGACGTTCTCCTGGCCATATTTTCTGGTGACATAATCAATCACTTCCTGCCTTCTCTCGTAACAGAAATCTATATCTATATCGGGCAGGCCCAGGCGCTCGGGGTTTAAAAATCTCTCAAATAATAATCCGTACTTTAAAGGGTCAATGTCGGTGATACCTAATAAATAACTGACTAAGCTACCAGCGGCGCTTCCCCGGCCAGGACCCACAGAAATCCCCTGGCTTTTGGCATAATGGATAAAATCCCAGACAATTAAGAAGTAACTCAAAAATCCCATATCTTTGATAATCTTTAATTCGTGCTCTAACCGCTCTTGGATGATTGGCGTCTCTTCAGGGAATCTTTTTTTCAGGCCCTGGATACAGAGTTCCTTTAAGAATTCTTCTTTAGTTTTACCTGCAGGTGGGTCGTATCTTGGCAGATGTATGGCAGAGAAATCTAATTCTAAATTGCAGCGCTGGGCTATCTCTAAGGTGTTCGTCACTGCCTCAGGCGTCTCTTTAAAAAGTTCCTGCATCTCCTGGGGAGACTTAAAATAAAATTCATCCGTTTGGAAACGTAGGCGGTTAGGGTCATCCAGGGTAGTCTGGGTCTGAATGCACAACAAGGCCTCGTGGCTGCGGGCCTTGTCTTTAGTAAGATAATGCACATCATTGGTGGCTACCAGTGGAATCTTTAATTCTTTAGAGATTCTGATTAAGCCATCATTGACTATTTTTTGCTCGGGGATAAGATTTTCCTGGATTTCCAAATAGAAATTCTCCTTGCCCAGAATATTTAAAAAATCATCGGCAACTTTTAGGGCATCATTGAAGCGTTTCTCTTTTAATAATACCGGAATCTCTCCTTTAAGGCAGGCAGTCAAGCCAATCAGGCCTTTAGAGTATTTACTTAAGACTTCTTTATCAATTCTGGGCCGATAATAAAATCCTTCCAGGTAACCAATGGAAACTAATTTCATTAAGTTCTGGTAGCCGGTTTCATCTTTGGCTAATAAAATAAAGTGATATGAAGCCTCATCAATGCCTGATGAGGTCTTATCCAGCCGGCTTGCCGGCGCAAGATAAACCTCACAGCCAATAATGGGCTTGATGCCGGCATGTTGCGCCTCTAAATAAAAATCTATCGCCCCAAAGAGATTGCCGTGGTCAGTAATCGCCAAGGAAGCCATTTTATACTGATTGGCTAAGGCTAATAATTCTGGCAGGCGGCAGGCGCCGTCAAGGAGGCTGTATTGGGTGTGCAGATGAAGGTGAATGAATTCGCTTCGGGGCATGGGATTATTCCCATTCAATCGTCGCCGGGGGTTTGGAACTTATATCGTAAACTACGCGGTTAATGCCTTTTACTTCATTAATAATCCGGTTAGAAATTTTTGCCAGGACTTCGTAGGGAAGCCCGACCCAGTCTGCAGTCATACCATCGAGGCTGGTAACGCATCTTAAGCAGGCGACCAACTCATAGGTCCGCTCATCGCCCATCACCCCCACGCTTTTTATCGGCAAAAGGATGGCAAAAGATTGCCAGACCTGCTCATAAAGGCCGGCTTTACGTATCTCCTCCAGCACGCGCTGGTCAATCTCGCGCAATAAGTTCAGCCGTTCTGGGGTCACTTCGCCAATAATCCGGATGCTTAGGCCAGGTCCAGGAAAAGGCTGGCGATAGATGATGGTTTCAGGCAGGCCCAATTCCTTACCAATGGCGCGCACCTCATCCTTAAATAAATCCCTTAAGGGCTCAATGAGTTTTAATTTCATCTGCGCCGGGAGCCCTCCCACATTATGATGGCTTTTTATGCGGCTTGAGGGTGCGCCGGTTACTGAAATAGATTCAATGACATCCGGGTAGAGGGTGCCCTGCCCCAGATATTTTACTTTTTTTATCTTAGAGGCCTCTTCTTCAAAAACATTCACGAATTCCTCGCCGATAATCTTTCTTTTCTCTTCGGGATCGCTAACGGCTTTTAACCGGCTCAAGAAACGCTTGGACCTATCTACATAACGCAGGTTCAGATGATACATATTGCGAAAAACATTTTTAACCTGTTGCGCTTCATCTTTGCGCAATAAACCATTATCAATAAAGATGCATCTTAAATTCCTGCCAATGGCTTTATGAATCAAGATGGCCGCGACTGATGAATCTACCCCGCCGCTTAAACCTAAAACTACTTTATCTCTGGCGACTGTCTTCTTGATATTCTCCACTGACTCTCTGATAAATGAATGCATGGTCCAGCGTCCTAAACATCCGGAGATTTTAAAAAGGAAATTTCCTAAGATTTGACTTCCTTTCTCCGTATGGGTTACTTCTGGATGAAATTGCACGCCGTAAATTTTTCTTTTGGGGTTGGAGAAAGCAGCAATAGGGGTGTTCATGGTATGCGCAGAGGTATGAAATCCGGATGGGAGTTTTTTTACCTGATCTCCGTGGCTCTGCCAGCAGGTAAAATTTCCCGGCAGATGCGCAAATAAATCCCGATTGTCATCAATAAATAACTCGGCCTTGCCATACTCGCGGCTGCTCGTATGCCTAACCCTGCCAGCCAACATCTCGGCAATCACCTGCATCCCATAGCAGATGCCCAGTATCGGAACGCCTAATTTAAAGATTCCTTTATCCGGATAGGGACTCTTTTTCTCGCTGACTGATGCGGGGCTGCCGGAAAGTATCAAGGCCTTTGGATTAAAGGCAGCGATTTCCTTGGCCGCAGTATTATAAGGTATAATACGGGAAAATACCTTATGCTCTCTTACCCGGCGGGCAATTAACTGCGTGTATTGCGACCCAAAATCCAATATCAAAACAGTCTGTCTTGTCATTTCCCCATCCCCACCCGCTGACCAACCTGAAAGATTTTTCCTTCTGTCTGTATGGAAGGGGCAATAATCATCTCTACATCGTGCATCTGTTTAAGATTAGCCACGC
>JACRHO010000094.1 GCA_016212045.1 Candidatus Omnitrophota bacterium
CGCTGAAGCCCGCCTCTTAAAAGAAGACCTCAAAAAATACAACACCCTCAAGCGCTTTACCCGCACCTTAGGTATAGCCAGGGACTTAGGATTGGATAATTTACTAAAACTGATTGTTTACCGTTTAGTCAAAACCTTAAAGGTCTCCTATGCGGCCATATATCTTTTTGAAGAAGAGGAAGATAACTATAGTTTAAAGTCTGGCCGGCTCTTCAAAGGGCTTAAAACAGTATCTTCAGGTGATAATATAGCCAAAGAGAGTGATTTTATCAGATTCATCCTCGCCTGGCAGAAAGACTTCTTGCTTGAGGATATCCAAAGGTTATCTCAGGAGTCAGCTTATTATCCGCCCCTTAAGAGACAAACCAACCTCCACCCAGGGCAACCTAACAATAATAGCCACGCCCTACTCTCGGAAGTACTCTCCCAGATGCAAGGGATTAATGCCCATCTAGTAATACCGCATTTCTTAGAAAAAGAGTTAATCGGTTTTCTGGTCTTAGGGCAAAAGGTCTCGGCTAAGCCCTATTCTGAGGCAGATATTGAGGTGCTGACGACACTTTCCCGCTCTGCCTCTTTAGCGATTATGAATGCCCTTTTTATGATTGACCTGAAAAAGACTGAAGGCGAACTCGCTGAGGCCCATCGCGTAGCCCAGATTGGCTACCTTTCCTCAGCCATTGGCCATCAGATGAAGAATATCCTCAACAACATTGTTCAGACTGCTAACAGCCTCTTGGACAATGACTCCCTGATCGAGTCTATCAAAGATAAGCCGGAACTAAACTCTCTTTTTGGCCAACGCATCCAGGACATCTTCTCATCTGCCGAGGATGGGATGCTGATTATTGATGAACTGCGCGATTATGCCAAGAGCGATAAAGATAAAGACTTTAGTCTGGTTAGCTTAGAAGACATCATAGACAGGACCATAAAGGTCCTCTCGGTTGAAGTGCATAAGTTCCAGAACATAGATATTGCCATAAATGTGGATAAAGACGTGCCCTCTGTTTTAGGAAGTTTTGTTGGTTTGCAGAATGTCTTTGTGAATATGTTTAACAATGCCTATGATGCTATCTTAGATATGAGGCATTACATCCAGGAGCACCCTCAAGAGGGTATTGCTGACTACAGAGGAAAAATAGAAGTAGCCGCCAACCGTCAAAAAGGAAATATCCGCATCCACATCACTGATAATGGCATTGGTATGACTCCTGGGGTATTAAAAAGACTCTTTACGCCACTGTATACCACCAAGGCAAGTAGCGAGAAAAGACAAGAGCAGAAGACCACTGGCGGCACAGGGATTGGCCTTTACGCTATCCTGGTAATCGTCAAGAATCATGGCGGGACCATAAAGGTAGAGAAAACAGAATATCTAAAAGGGACGGATTTTCTGATTGAGCTGCCTATCCCCCGAGAAGGCCAGAGCCGCAAGAAAGCAAGATAGAGCGAGGAGGTCTTAATACCATGACAAAGATATTATTTATAGAAGATGAAAGACAGACAGTTGAGTATATGAAGCCCTCTTTAGAGAAGCGAGGATTTGAGGTTATTATTGCCTTAACTGGCAAAGAGGCTTTAGAGATTTATCCTAAAGAAAACCCAGAGATTGTGCTTTTAGACTTAGGATTACCTGATATCGATGGCCGGGAGGTCTTGAAAGAGCTCAAAGCCAAAGCTCCGCAGATTAAAGTAGTAGTTTTAACCGGCTATAACGATAAAGATACCAAGGCAGAGCTTACTCAACTAGGAGCAGATTATTTTATCGGCAAGCCGGTAATGCCGCCTAAACTTTATGAGTTATTGGAAAAGCTCAAATAGGAGAAAAACTAATGGCTACTATACGCGAATTGTTCCATAGCTTAGGCAATAAGCATAATATTCTCACCGTAGGTTGCGGCGCCACCAAGGAGACAGTAGAAGAATGCCTAAAAGCTGAAGGTTTATCGAAAATAGTAAAAGATAACCTTCTAGAGATACTAAAAAATCTTGAGCAGATAACAAACGAAGCATTAGAGGCAGACAAGATAGCCACTGAAATTCATGACCGCATCTACAAAATAATTGACCCTGATACTGGGAAGCCAGGATAGGAGTTAATATGCCCAATAATGTTTTAATTGTTGATGATGAGAAGTTTCTAACTGATACCCTGGGAGCATTCTTAAAGAGCAAAGGCTATAATATATTTAAAGCAGAGGATGGCCAAACCACTTTGAATATAATTAAAAACGAAATGCTAGACTTAGTGCTTTTAGATATAAAATTGCCCGGTGTTGATGGCATTGAAATCCTAAGGTTGATGCGTCGAGATTATCCACAAGTCAAAGTCATTGTCATGACCGCCTATGATATGGAATATAAACAGAGGGTTGATGATATTGGCTACGATGCCTTTTTTCTCAAGCCTCTTTTACTTGATGACTTGACCAGAGAAATAGAAAGGCTATTGTCTGGTGAGAAAACCGCCACTCCTTTAGCGGAAGATAAAATAAAAAACACAAGACAACCGGTGCAAGGGCCTCAATTTACTCCTTTAGAAGGCGCTCTGCCCAAAGCTCGCCTCTTAATTGTAAGCCCAAGAAATCTGATCTCTGGTTTGCTTAAGGACTACTTTTCTAAAAGAGAAATTTGTAATGGTATTTATGAAATAACGGAAAGCGGTTTAGAACAATTGGAGCACATCAGGAAATTTCAGCCAGATATCGTTCTTCTTGATATTGCTTTGGTGGGAATGCTGGGCGAATTCGGGCTCACCTTAATGAATTTACCCCAGCCACCAAAAGAAATTATTCTTTTTGGAGATCCAGCAGTAAAATGGGAGGAGGTTGAGGCCTTAACCAGAAGAGGAACCCGCTTTATAGAAATACCTTCCGATTTGCATGATAAAGGCTACCCTATAAAAGATACAATTGAACGCTTAGACAACGCAGTAAAAGATGTTTGTATAAAATATGGTTTAGTTAAAAAGGAGAAAAGTTATGAGCCTTAAGAAAAAGATAAAGCTTTTAATTGTGGATGATGAGAAGGATATCTGTTGGTTTGAAAAATTATTTTTCCAGAGGCATAACTTTAAAATCTATACTGCCCAAACTGGCTCAAAGGCAATAACATCAGCCAAAAAAGTAAAACCAGACCTTGCTCTTATTGATATCCATATGAAAGAAGGCGCAGGCGGTATCCAGATACTGCAGAATTTGCGCAAAACCCATCCTAAATGTAAATGCATAATAGTAACCTGGGATAAGGAAAAAGCGCTTGAAGCAAAAAGGCTCGGCGCTGTAGATTTCGTGCTCAAACCAGCCGAACTTAAGGATTTAGAAAAATCAGTTAACCGAGTAGCTAAAACCTTAAAGAAACAATAGGAGTAAAAACCATGGCCAGTCCTCTGCCTAATGAAAAAGAACTTTATGAAAAGATAGAGAAAGAAAAGATAACGATACCTGCGTCCATTGGCGACCTATTCTTTCATCATATCGGAAACGATGTCTATGCCATCTCGTTAATTGCAAGCTCACATGTAACCGGTGATGATAAAGAACCTATCCCCATAGAAGATGGCCAAAAGATTCTTAAGCACTGCGAGGCAATAAGAGTGTTTTTAAAGAATTTATACGAGGCAACCCGGCCCAAATAGGAAATGTTTGACAAGAAAGAAGAAATACCAGAAGAAACAAGACAGGAACTCCTGCGTAGAATTAAGCCCATACTGGCGAATTATCTTAAGATAGAC
>JACRHO010000013.1 GCA_016212045.1 Candidatus Omnitrophota bacterium
CTGTCATTAAGGCGACGATGTAAGGCTGGGATATAGTTTGGCCCCAACCTATAGGCACGGGAAAATCTGCATAGGCGCTTTCCCATAAATCCGCAGGTATAAAATTATGCCGCTCTACCTTTCTGAAGGCCTCCAGTACCCTCTGGTTTTTAATGCCCCGGGGGATAAGCTGCTCCTCCACCATTTTATTTCTTATGCTCGCGTAGTCCATATCTGGCTTATAATAAAGCGGATAAATCTTAAGGTATCAACAAAGGGATTTATCTGGCTTTTTTCTCCGGCATAGATAGTTTTGATGGGCACGGATTCAATTTTAAATCCCAGACGAGAGGCCTGAATTAAAATTTCTGACTCAGTTTCATATTTGGAAGTACACAGTTTAAGTTTTTCTAAAACCTCTTTCTTAATCAGGCGGAAGCCGCATTGAGTATCCGGGATTTTTTGTTTTACTACTAAAGAGATAAACCAGGACATCAATCTATTAGTCCATAATCGGATTAAAGGCATGGTCTTGGCTTTACTCATCCGGTTACCCACAATAACCCTTGCCTTTGAAAATTTGGCTAAATCTATAAAATTAACTATATCGCAAGGCCTGTGTTGACCGTCGCCATCCATAGTAATTACCGCATCAGCCCCATTATTTGATGCGTAAGAAAATCCCTTTATTAAAGAAGCGCCCTTGCCTTGATTACGGTCATTTCTTAAAACCACTGCGCCGTTATCCTGGGCGACTCTGGAAGTGTTGTCCTGCGAGCCATCGTCAATGACCACAGTTTCTAATCCCAGCTGGCGGATTTGCTTTACTAATTCTCCAATTTTATTTTCTTCATTATAAGTAGGAATGATTACACAGGTTCTCATTGCACCCAGAATCTCCTGAACATATACCATTGGTCGGGAAACCTGCGTATATAATCTTCAATAATAACTTTATACCGGTTTATTAACTCAATCTTGTCCTTTTCGTTATTGCCTGTGCCGATAAATTCAATGGGTTTTTCAAAGCTCAAGGTAAAACTATCGTCTCCGTTTCTCAACATAAAAACCGGGACAATTATTGCGCCAGTCCTTAAAGAAAAGGCTGCCGGGCCAATAGGCAAAATAGTGGGCCTGCCCAGGAAATCCAGGACCATCCCTCTTTCTTTAAAATCCCTATCGCCCGCTAATGCCACAATTTTATTTTCCTTAAGGATACCCAAAGAGGTCCTTACTGCCCGGGGCAGAGGGATAACCTTTACGCCTTTACTTTCCCTTTGCTGATTAAAAAAATTATCTACCTTTTTATACTTATGCGGCAAGACCACTGCCCAGAAAGGGTATCCCAGAAGCGCAACTACCACCCCGCCTAATTCCCAGTTACCCAGATGCGCGCTTAAGGTGATTACCCCCCTTCCTTTGGATAAGGCCTCATCAAGATAATGCAGATTTTCTATTTTTATATTTTTCCTGATATATTCTTTATCTAATTTTTCAAAACGGAAAAAATCAACCAGGTATTTGGCAAAGTTTCTAAACATAGTTATCCTGATCTTAGCTATTTGGTCTCTGGTTTTTTCGGGGAATATGCTTTTAAGATTTGCGGCGACACGCTCGCGGTCTTTATCGGCAAAGAGATAATGCAGGTTAGAAACAAAGACCGCTATTTTATAGCCGAGCTTTAATGGTAAATGCAGGGCGACAAATTGGCCCAGCCGATAAAGTAAGTAGTTAAGCATAAGTGAGTGCACAATTTACGGAACGCTTAGTGAACGTAAATTGTTTGCACGAACTTACCCAGCACTAATTTCGATAATAACAAACTAAAATAGAAATTAGTGCTGGGTTAAATTCAGCCAGACAACCCAGCACTTATGCTAAGTGCTGGGTTGTGGCTTCATTTAAAAAAAACTTAGCAATCTCCATGGTCGCCTCGGGTTTACTGATTGCCTGACTGGCCTGACGCAAGGAGTTTAATTTTTCTGGATTTTGCAATAAATCTTCAATCACCAGGTTTATATTCTTTACGTCCTCAACCTTAACTGCGGCATTCTTGCCGGTAAGATAATCCGTATTATTTGCTTCTTGTCCGGGAATGGGTCTGACGATAATCATGGGTAGGCCTTTAGCTAAGGCCTCAGCAGTGGTTATACCGCCGGGCTTGGTAATGATAATATCCGAAATGCCCATTAGTTCATTGATATTATCCGTATAGCCTAAAACCAGGATCTTCTTTTTATATTTTTTTATTTTTCGGCAGAGCGAATTATAGAGTTTTACATTACTGCCGGTAACGATTATTTCCTGAATCTCCAATTTTATTTTCTCTAATGACTTAACAATGGTTTTGATGGGGCCTAAACCCTGGCCGCCGCCCATAATCAAGATAGTGGGAATACCGCTTACAAGGCCAAGTTTATTTATCACCGCTTTTTTATCCACTGCTGCATTAAATTTAAGGTCAAAGGGAATGCCGAAGTTTTTTATTTTAGGAAGCGGCACACCTTTTTCTGCCAGGCGCGATTGTACCTCTTCTGAGGGTACGATATAATAATCCACCGCATCATAAACCCAATATGAATGCGGGACATAGTCGGTTAATGCTGCCACTAAAGGGATTTTAGAATTGTAGGTCTCTTTGTAATCCGCCACCATACCGCAAGGGAAGGCCTGGGTGCAGACTACCAGGTCAGGATTAAATTTATCAAAAAGTTTTTTTAATTTTGGGGAATTAAATTTATGGATGGTTTTTTTAATATTTTCTAATTTCTTGACCACTTCCGGGTTGTCATAAAGGTAATCCCAGATTTTCGGCGTCCTTTTGATTACCCCCATATAAAGGCGGTTAATGATTCTTTCCGAAATAGGATTAGTGTAATTAAAGGCATTGATATTTAAAATTTCTATTTTGGGGGATAGTATTTTTAAGGCATTTTCTATGGCGAGGGTAGCGCTATGGTGGCCGGAGATTTCCGAGATATACATTAATATTGCGCGCTCAAGTGGCATAGTGATTAGATTTTTCCTTCGCGGTAGAGTTTAACCAATGCCGAAACAACTTTGGGGTCAAATTGTTTGCCGCCAGAGCGCTTAATTTCTTCTATTGCCCCATCCTTGTTTAGCGCCCGGCGGTATGGCCGGTCAGTAGTCATGGCATCAAAGGTGTCTGCCACAGAGATTATGGATGCGATTAAAGGTATCTGGTCTTTTTTTAGGCCCTGCGGGTATCCTGAGCCGTCATATCTTTCGTGGTGGTATTTTACGCCTAAAATAGCCTCCCCTAGTTCGGGAATAGATTTTAAAATGTTGGCGCCTAATGCAGGATGCCCTTCCATTTTATTTCTTTCTTCCGGAGAGAGCGGCCCTTCTTTATTCAGTATAACTTCCGGGATGCCGATTTTTCCGATATCGTGCAGGAGGCTGGAGATATGCAGGTATTCTAAAAACTTTTCGTTTAATTTTTTATTATTCTTGCGGGAGAGTGTTCTGGCTATCTCCAGGCTCAAACTAGTTACGCGGGCAGTGTGTCCGTGGGTATAGTGGTCTTTGGCATCAATGGCAGCAGCCAGGGCGATGGTGGTATTTAAGAAGAGCCGGTGTTCTTTTTCCAATTCCAATTGCAAATCTTTAAAGAGCCGGGCATTTCTGATGGCCATCGCCACATCTGAGGCCAGGGCCACAAAAAAATCTATCTCATCCTGACTAAATTTTTTACCTTTTGTTTTCCTGCCCAACAGGAGTATCCCGAGCAGGTCATTTCTAAAATAACTGGCAATAGCGACCTCTGCCGCAAATATCTCCATTTGGTAGAGCGTCCCTTTTAACAATTTTTTTAGCGCAGGCGGCAGTCTGCGCCTCAATATTCTTTTTGCCTTTTCAGAGATAATTGCGCCATCGCCGAAAATTTGTTTATCTTTACGTTCGCGAAAAAAACGGATGAGCGGATTATCCGCATCCATCCGGGCAAATCCCTTAGGGATTTTTAGGCCGAGGGGTCCCCGCGATACCGTTAATATATATGTATCCCTGTCTTTTTCGTGCAGGAGTATGCCGGCATGAGAGACCTTGGCCTTTTGCATAATCGTGCGGGCAATGATTTTAATCAGGATATCCGGCTCATGCACCAGAATCATACTTTTTGCCGCAGTCTCTAATTCTTTTTTGTAATCAATACTCATCTTATGGCTTTACTGCCTTTAAAGATAATTCTTTTAGCACCACGCTTTCTAATTCATCCAATTCTAATGGCTTATGGATATAAGTAAGGGCGCCTAATGCTTTAGAGGCCTTAAATGCGTCGTTATCTTCCGGCTTCTTGCCAGTGACCATAATCACCTTGAGCTCTTTATTTTTTGTCTTCAGGCGCCTTAAGGTCTCTATGCCGTC
>JACRHO010000102.1 GCA_016212045.1 Candidatus Omnitrophota bacterium
AAATATAGACGCTAAAGGCAAAACCATCGTCTGTTTTGGCGATAGCATTACCTTTGGTTACGGCGTGCAGCCAGGAGAAGATTACCCGGCAGCATTAGCCAAGATAATAAATTTTCCGGTGGTCAATGCCGGGATAGACGGCGATACCAGCATTGAGGCGGTGCGCAGGATTAAATCCGACGTCTTGGATAAAGAGCCGCTTTTAGTGATTATTGAATTCGGGGGCAATGATTTTTTAAGAAAGATACCTTTAGAGGAGTCCGTAAAGAATATTGAAACAATGGTGCAGGAGATACAATCTTCTGGGGCGATGGTCGCCATAGCCGATATCTCCTCCAGTATTATTATGGGAGATTATGGCAGGGAACTGAAGCGCTTAAGCCGGAAATACCAGACTATTTTTATCCCTCATATCTTAGGCGGAATACTTACTGACCCTAAACTGAAAAGTGATTTTATCCATCCTAATGCCGATGGCTATAAGATGGTTGCCCGCAAGGTGCAGCGCATGATTCTGCCCTACCTGAAGCGAAGATGAGCAAAAAGAAAATTTTTATAATAGTGGCAGTTTTCTTAGTGTTGGCCGCCACCCCATTTCTGCTAAAGAAAATAAAAAGTTTCCAGCAAAGAAGGGTTGCCTGGAGGAAACTTGAACGAAGGATAAAATTGTTACAGCATTCTTTTGGCCAACAGAGCGCCATTATAATTAAGGATCTCTCTACCGGTAGTGAGATTGCCTTTAACGCGGATAAATTGTTTCCTGCGGCCTCACTCACCAAGATTCCCATTATGGCCAGTTATTTTTACGCCAGCGCCCCAAAAAAGATAGATTTAGAAAAGAATTTAATCCTAGAAAATAAGTTTAAGGCTTTGGGTTCAGGCATATTAAAGAATTACCCCGCTGGCACAAGTATGAGCATAGAAAAATTAATAGATTTAATGATTGCCGAAAGCGACAACACCGCCTGTAACATGCTCATTGATTATATCGGATTTGATTATTTAAATTCTTCTTTTAAGCAATTAGGGCTCAAAAGTACGAATATCACTAGAAAGATGATGGATTTTGGTAGCCGCAGAAACGGCGATGAGAATTATACTACTGCTTCGGATATGGCATTTCTATTAGAAGAGATTTATCGCGGCAAATTAATAAATAAGAATTATTCCCAGAAGGCCCTTTTGCTTTTAAAGAAACAGAAGATAAGAGACCGTCTCCCTGCCAAATTGCCACCAGAGACGCCTGTAGCGCACAAGACCGGTTTAGAAAGAGGAACCTGCCACGATGTCGGGATTATTTATACTTCTGGAGGGAATTTTTTGGTCTGCGTCTTAACCAAGCATCGCTACAAGACCGCGCATCCTGCCAAACGCTTTATCGCCCGCATTGCCCTCGCTGTCTATAATTACGCCCTTTCACCGCAAGATAATTAGCTAAAGAGCTGTCCCAAAACAGCCAACCCATCCGCAAAAAACAAAAAAATTCTGTTAGATTTTGTCTTCTCTTACGTCTATTAGAGCAGAAAGGAGAAGATGAAATGTCTAACGCTATCGCGGTAGAGGTTATTGCTACAAGGATTCTAGAATTAAGAGGTAAGAAAGTAATGCTGGATCGGGATTTGGCTAAACTTTATGGCGTGAAAGTTAAGAGATTAAATGAACAAGTGAAAAGAAATAATAAAAGGTTCCCTGGAGATTTTATGTTTCAGATTACGAATGAAGAGTTAAATTCTTTAAGGTCGCATTTTGCGACCTTAAACAGCAAAAAGGATGAAATTTCAAGAAGAGGTAAACATCTTAAATATCTTCCGTATGTCTTTACCGAGCAGGGTGTAGCTATGCTTTCCAGTGTATTAAATAGTGAGCGGGCGATACAAGTCAATATTCTGATTATGCGTGCCTTTACCAAGTTAAGAGAAATCCTTTTAACACACAAAGAACTTGCCGCAAAAATTGAAGCGCTTGAGGAGAAATACGCCGAACACGATCAGACTATAAAAGACATATTCCAAGCAATAAAGCAGCTACTCGAACCGCCGCCGACAAAAGAAAAGAAAATAATCGGCTTCGGCGCGCATCATAATTCCCAAAAAGATTAAATTTTAGGCAAGAGAGGTA
>JACRHO010000098.1 GCA_016212045.1 Candidatus Omnitrophota bacterium
CTCTTTCTCAATAACCTCTTTAAATAGTTTAAGATTTTCTTGAGAATGTTTATTGATAAAACCTTCGACCTCTGCGTCATTAAATTTGGCTTTCTCATCCATGGTAAAATGCTGAATCCAGGTCAGCTCTATGCCTTCAGGACTGGGATTATAAAGCCAGACAATCTTCATATATTGAAAAGGGAATTTTGGCTCTTCTCTTTCAGCATAGGCAAAATATTTATCCTTGAATAATAATCGCCACGATTGCCAGGATTTTCCTTCGTCATCAGTGAGGCGAAAGGTAATTTTATTTGCTTCTTTTTTTACGACTTCAGCTTTCTGGTATTCTCCGCCGAATAATTCTGTCCAGCGCGGGATATCGTTAGAGATATCAAAGACTAAATCATAAGGTGCGTTGATGATGATTGAATTACAGGTATGGCCCATGCTTACCTCCTCGTTCTATAATATTGCTACGACTCTTGCCCAGGCTGCGCCGGTCTGCTTAATTTTTATTGGAAAACAAATCACCTTGAAGCCCTGGCTGGGTAGCGCTTTAAGATTAGCCAATCTTTCTATATGAATAAATTCTCTGATTCTTCCGTAAAAATGCGCTGGGTATAAAACCTTGGGGTCTTTTTTCTCTAGAAATTCCTTTAACATAAAACGATACGGCCTATCTATTCCCATGGTATCCACGCCAAAAATCTTTATTCCCCTATCCAATAAATAATCAATGGCAGAGATATCCACTCCCGGATATTCGGAAAAGTATTCTGGCTTGCCGAAAAATTTATCCGCAGCGGTATACAATAAGACAATATTAAACGGCTGAAGCGTATATCCTATTTTTTTTAGCCCTGCCTCCAGGTCCTGCGCGGTAATAGTTTCGCTGGGTTTTTTATAAGTTAAATCGATCTTTACCCCGTCGCTATAACACCACTCCAAGGGAATCTCTTCAGCAGTTTTCGCCGGCCTTCCTTCTGACTGGGAGCCGTAATGAAAGGAGTAATCCAGGTGGGTGCCGATATGCACTGGCGCGTGGATGATTTCCAGAGAAAGAAACTCCTCATCAGGCAGGTCTTCTTTTTTTAAGAGCCTTACGCCTAATAGATATTTCAACTTTCCCCAGACAGTCTTTCTCATGATGACACGGTTAAACTTTTTCACGCCAGCGCGGTGGCTTATCCTTTCAATCTCTACGCGGTGCACCTCAAAGGCCTTCTCATCAATGGGTAGACTTAAATCAATTATTCTCATCTTTCTAACCCCCGCTCCACCTACGAGGTGGGGCTGGTATTTAGTTTAGATTGAATTACTCTCTCAATATCGTTAATGGTAGAAAACTTGGTGATCTCTTTCGGGCTTAACTTTGTGCCAAAGACCTTTTCTAAGGCAATCACCAGCTCTACCATCTCAGTAGAATCTACGCCAATACTTCCTTCTAAAGATAATTCGTCTTTTAATTCTTGCGGCTTTACCTTTAATAATTTTACTATCTCTTCTTTGACTTTTTCTTTTATCTCCATATCTACCTCCGACTAAATGTGCACCTCGCCTTTGGTTGCTCCGGCCTCCCATCTGCCTACGCCAGCCATCACATCTTGAAAACAAAGTTTGGCCAAGAGATCAAAATTACTTTCCATAATCCGATTAATTCTGCCGGGCTTGGAATAAAACTCGCGCATACACCAGGCGCCCAAGCGGCCCAACTCTTCAATACTTAAATAATCTGTGGGTATCACTGGATGGAGAAAATCCCAGGTGCTGAAATCGACTGACTTAGGGTCAATCCAATTCTTCTTCAGGGCAATCCTCCACATCGGCGAATTTGGCGCGGGGGTAACATAGCCAATCCATAAGACATCCGGGTCAACCTCGTCGGCAAATTCAAATCTCTGCTTGATGATTGCCTCGGTGTCGTAATCAAACCCAATCATAATATCGGCAACAATAGCAATGTCATTCCTGCGCAAGATCTCAATAGTTTTCTTAATCTGTGCAATAGTGGTACCTTTGGCAATTCTTTTGAGTTCTTCCTGGGTGGTCACCTCAATGCCGAATACGCCCATAAACAAGCCGGTTTCTTTCATCAACGGCAAAATCGCTTCGCAATTTACCCAATCCACTGCCCGACCGAGAGATACCCATTTAATCGGGATATTCTTTTGTTTCTTTAGCTCGCAAAATCTTTTTACCCGCTGTGGATCAACATTAAAATTATCATCCTGAATTACTACTACCTTAACCCCATATTTTTTATGCAAAAGTTCTAACTCTTCTATTACTCTTTCCGGAGATTTTGCCCGCCACTTCAGGAAATCAGAAGGCGAGCGCGGATCAAACTGGTCCCATTCATAACAGAAGGTGCAGGCAGATGGGCAGCCCCGGGAAGTAATCATATCCACAAAAGGCTTCCAGTGGGTATGGCCAACATATTTATCCATCGGAAAAAGATCATAGGCTGGAAGCGGCAGTCTATCCAAATCCTCTAATAATGGTTTATGCGGACCCATGACAATTTTTCCATCAATACGCGAAGTAACGCCAGCCACATCTTTTAATTCCTTGTTTTTGTCTATGGCCTCAATTAAATCTCCGAAAGATTCCTCTTCTCCCATTACCACAAAATCTACCGCAGGATTTTCTTCTAAAGTCGGCATCGGCATGGCTGAATACCATAACCCGCCTAAGATAATTTTTGTTTTAGGCAGTTCTTGCTTAATCCTCTGGGATGCCTCTCTGAAGTGACGTAAAACACCATATCCAGCATAGCCGTGGATTTGCTCGCCCATCACTACAATATCCGGATTCTTAGCTTTGACTTGTTCTATTAATTGCTCCAGCGGCAATTCAAGGGCCCTTGCATCAATCACTGCGACATCGTTGTATCCGCGTTCACGGATGAAACTCGCCCAGTGCGCGTATAATTGATTTGGCGACTTATGTATTCCGTGGGTTGCCCAGGCACCGACTTTAGGCATCACAAATAAAATCTTCATTATTGTTTTTCTCCCTTCTCAATTACTAAAACTGAATTAATCCCGCCCCGGCCGCGCGAAATTACCAGGGCCTTATTTATTTTATGCCCTAAAGGCTCTTTTGCAATATAATTTAATCCGTTCATCGCCGGCTCATCCAGATTTATCGTCGGAGGAACCAGACCCTGTTCCATAGCCAAGAGCGTAGTAATTAAATCTACTGCTCCCGAGGCACCCAAGAGATTTCCGAACATGGACTTAGGACAACTGACCGGTATCTTTTTGGCATTACTTCCAAAGACCGCTTGGAGAGCATTGACTTCGCTATTATCCCAGGGGTCAACGGCTAAACCATCTAAACTGATATAATCTATATCTTGCGGTTTAACCTGGGCATCAGTTAACGCCATCGCTATTGCCCGGGCTAACTCTTCTGGTTTTTCTGCCGGGTTAATGCGGTGAAAGCCATCGCAGGTAGTGCCATAACCCGAAATAAACGCTAGGATATTGGCTTGACGTTTTTTTGCTCTGGCGATACTTTCCATCACCACAATTCCTGCGCCTTCGCCAATCACAAAACCTGAACGCCTTTTATCAAAAGGACGATACGCACTCTCTGGATGCTGGTTATCGCAAGATAGTCCGCCATATGTATTGCAGCATAAAAGCGCATAAGGAGTAACTGGCGCCTCCATGCCTCCGGCAAGAATAAAATTCAATTTATTTTTATTTAAGACCTTAGAGGCATAGCCGATAGCCATTAAGGAACTCGCCCGATCAGC
>JACRHO010000097.1 GCA_016212045.1 Candidatus Omnitrophota bacterium
ACCAGATTATGCCCGTTGCGTGACTATTGCTACGGCTGCGGCGCAAAAAGAAATGATTATCCCTTCGCTGATGGCGATAATTGCTCCGATTGGTGTGGGGTTACTTGCTGGCATTGAGGCAGAGGCAGGATTGCTCACCGGCGCTACCGTATCCGGTTTTGTTCTGGCAGTAATGATGGCCAATTCCGGCGGCGCCTGGGATAATGCCAAAAAATATATAGAAGAAGGCCACCACGGCGGCAAAGGTTCTCTGGCGCATAAGGCCGGCGTAGTCGGCGATACTGTCGGTGACCCCTTTAAAGATACCTCTGGTCCCAGCCTCAATATCCTCATCAAACTAATGTCCATGGTCTCCATCGTCTTCGCCTCCTTCATCATCTCCAATACCCTCTTCAAATAACCCCTTCCACCTCGTAGGTGGAATAGGGTCAGACCAAGCGAAAATTGTGTAATTTTGGGAAATCAGTGGTATAATAAAGACATTATGGACGACTTGGAGTTTGTCCAGCGCTGCGTCAAAGGGGACAAACTTGCCTGGGACGAGTTCGTTGAGAAATATTCCCGCCTCATCTATAATTACATCCACAGCGTCATCAAGTTTAAGGGCGCCCAGCAGATTAGCCAAGATAATATTGATGACCTCTATCAGGAAATCTTCACCTTACTCATCCAGGATAATTTTAAAAAGTTAAAAAGTTTCAAGGCAAAAAATGGCGCCAGCCTTGTCACCTGGCTAAGGCAGGTAGTAGTCAATTTTACCATAGATTATCTGCGCGAGAGAAAACCCTTGATTTCTCTTGACGAGGAAGACGACGATGCGCTAAATTTAAAGGATATGCTCGCCAGCAACTCTCCCAGCGCAGGCGATTCTCTGGAGAGCCAAGAGAGATTAAACCAGTTAAAAGACTGCATCCAAACATTAGATACTGATGAGCAGTATTTTGTAGACCTGCATATTCATCAGGGTTTACCTTTAGAAAAATTAACCACTCTGTTGGGTCTGGCGCGCGGCTTAATTGATGTGCGTAAGGCCAGGATAATTGAGCGCTTAAGGGACTGTTTTAAGAGCAAAGGTTTTTTGTTAGATTTTGGATAGTTTTACGTCTATTATATTGGGGAGAAAAATATGCAAAATAAACTGGAGAAATTGATAAAGTTAGTTTACAGAAAACACAAGGCAGATGCTGTTCAACTAGACTTGCCCCATCCCAGCGAAGAGGATTTTGCCTGTTTTCTGGAAGGCAAACTCTCTCCCCCAGAACAAAAGCAGATGAAGTTGCATCTCTTGCGTTGCGGCCGCTGTATGGATATCTTGGCTACCATTACGCAACTTGAGCCAGCCGAAGAAAAACCGGTCCCCCAGGAATTAATTGCGCAGGCTAAGGGCCTCCTGGGCCAAGAAGGAAAAATTTCTCTTTTAGAGATACTCCTCAGACTCAAAGAAAATATATTAGAGTTAGTCAATACTACCGGCGATGTTTTAGTCGGCCAGGAACTCGTGCCGGCGCCGGTCTTGCGCAGCCGCCAGATTAAGGATTTTAAAGACACAGTCACTATCTTAAAGGATTTTAAAGACATCAGGGTAGAGGTAAAGGTAGAAAATAAGGTAGGCGGGGCTTTCAGTTTAGCGGTATTAGTTAAAGAGAAATCCACTTCTAAAATAATTAAGGATTTAAGGGTTACCCTCTTAAAAGACGACGTAGAGCTTGAGTCCTATGTTGCCGATAGCGGCAAGGCAGTCTTTGAGCATGTGGAGTTGGGTAAATATAGAATTGAGATAGAAAATCTGCAGCAGAAGATTGCCTCGGTTTTATTGGAAATAAAAGCCTAAAAGCCCGTGATGCCTGAAAATAATGCCTTGGTTTTAGAGGTCTTACGGCAGGACGAGGCGCTAAAAATGAGCGCCTACGAGCAAAAGGAACTTGCCTCCACCCTCAGACATTACAGCCAGATAAGTTTTGCCTCTGCGCAAATCCAAAAATTGTGCCTTGAGATAACTTCCATATTAAATAAGGCTGATAGAAAAGGCGTCTTGGAATCTGATGGCTTCAGCGCTTTAAAAAAAGCTGGGCAACTCCTCTGGGAACAACTTTTCACCCCCGCGGTAAAAAACAAATTAAAAAGCACCTCCCTTTTAGATTTAGTTTTAGCCATTGATGAGGAATTAGTAAGTATCCCTTGGGAGTTGTTATATACGGGCGAGGATTTTTTATGCCTGAAGTTTAATGTCGGCAGATTAGTCAGGACTAAAAGAGAGGCAGGCGCAAGCAGCCCGCAATACCGCAGCAGTAATAGTGTTTTGAAGATGCTGCTTTTGGTTAATCCCACCAATGATTTAAAGTCCGCCTACTTAGAAGGCATTAATATCAAAAACCAATTTGACCGCCAGAGAACGCGGATGCGGATCAATTTTAAATCCACAGATATTGATACTCTTTATGTAAAGAAAAACCTGAGTGATTATGATATTGTGCATTTTGCTGGCCACTGCGAATATGATCGGGTGAGCCCCGAAGATTCTGGCTGGGTCTTAAGCGACGGCAGGTTTACCACCAGTGATATTCTGGCCTTGGCGCAGGGGATGTCTTTACCGAGTCTGGTATTCTCCAATGCCTGCTCATCTGCGCAGCCGTTAGCGGATTTAGTGGATGCGGATTATCAGGAGAGGGCATACAGCATGGCCGGCGCATTTTTATTTTCTGGCGTCAGGCATTATATCGGGGCAATTCGTAAAATTGAGGACCAGGATAGCCTCGTCTTTGCCAAAGAGTTTTATACCCAGTTAATCAAAGGTAAGTCATTGGGCGAATGCCTGCGTTTGGCTCGGTTAAGGTTAATCCGCGAATACGGTATTACTGCTACCTCCTGGACAAATTATCTTCTTTACGGCGACCCGAATTTTGTCTTTTTTCGCGCTAAGACCGAGGCGCACCGGCCAAAGATAAGATTATCCTGGCGCAGCTACAAAAAGATATTCGCCGGCTTAGCGCTTTTTATACTGATTAA
>JACRHO010000100.1 GCA_016212045.1 Candidatus Omnitrophota bacterium
GCGCATTCTAGGCAGATATGGACTGCTGCCTCTTCCTGGGTAAGCGGGTCCCTGCCCAATTCATTTATCTTTTTGAGAGTAGAAAAAATCTGGTTGTATGCGCCCTGAGATAAAGCCAGCACATCTTCTTTAAGCTCATTACAGATTACGCATTCCATAATTTTCCTCCTATTTATTGACGGGGATGGCCTTCTTGCGCGAGGTCCTCTTTGATATAAGCGTTTAGTTCTTCTTTAATCTTATTTATCCGCGCTGCTTCGCGCGCGTCTTTTTCTGCCTCTAATTTTTTAATTTTTTCCCGATATTTAGGATTATGCTCATATTTATAGTCAGAGATAGCCACACAAGGCAGACGAAAGGTTCCGCCGATGGCTTTTAAAGAAAAGATAATCGGGTTCCAGGCTACCATTTTAAAATGATTTTCAATATAGCCCATCTTCTTGTAATAGTGTTCTACCAGCCGGCGCCGGCGCTGAAGGCGGGCTTTGGCTAAGGCAATCTTTTCCGGCACAGCAGTACCTTTGCCCAGAGTATATTCTAAGATCACGTAATCATCGCGGGAGGCAACATAGCCTTTATCATACGGAGGGCTGCCGTGTTGAAAACGGTAAGTCGCGCAACCAGCTAGGATTAATACTATTAAAAATAGCCAGATAATTCTCTTCATTTTAAAATTAGGATTTAATCAAGGCCAGCGTCTCAGCCCGCGTTTTTTCGTTTTTCTTAAATATGCCTCTTACCACAGAAGTTACAGTAAGGCTGCCGGGTTTCTTTACCCCGCGCATAGACATACAAAGGTGGTCTGCTTCAATCACTACCATGCAACCCTTGGGTTTTAGTTTCTTCATAATAATATCCGCAATCTGGGTAGTAAGTCTTTCCTGGACCTGCAGGCGCTTGGATAAAATATCTACGACCCTGGCTAATTTACTTAAGCCGGTAACTCGGCCTTCCTTTGGAATATATGCAATGTTGGCCTTGCCAATGAAGGGCATCAGATGGTGCTCACAAAAAGACTGGAGAGGAATATTTTTCAAAAGAATAATCTCATCATGCTTCTGGTCTAAGATAACCTCTAATTCTTTTTCCGCGTCCTGCTTTATTCCCGCAAAGATCTCCTCATACATCTCGGCTACGCGGCTGGGCGTATCTTGCAGGTCCTTTCTCTTACTATTCTCGCCAATGGCCTCAAGTATTTCCCTGATTGCCTTTGCAATTTTTTTCTTATCCATCTTAACCCTTATTTCCCTATACAGAATTCGCTAAATATCTTATCCAATAAATCTTCAGAAAATCTCGTCCCTAAGATTTCATCCAAATATAAAAGCGCATCCTTTAATCCCTGAGCAATGAACTCTAAAGATAATTTATTATCTAACGAAATTGTGCTTTGGGCAATAAGTTTTTGCGTCTGCCTTACTGCCTCAATGTGCCTGAGGTTACTCAAGAATATGGGCTCAGCACTACTAAGCCTACCTCTATATACTAAATCCACAATCGCATCTTCTAAAAGATTGATGTTTTTTGATTTTTTTGCGGAGATCTCAATTACACGGCTAAATTTTGTGCTGATTTTCTTTTTTTCTATCTTTTGTTTTAAGTCCAGCTTATTAATTATAGCGATAACAGGCCTTCTCTTTAGTTTTTTTATAAGGAGGGCGTCCTCTTTGCTTAGTTTCCTACTTCCATCAAAAATTAAAATGATTAAATCTGCCAAATCAATGTATCTTTTTGCGCGCAAGACTGCTTTCTTCTCCACTAAATCCTTTGGCTCAATAATTCCCGCAGTATCTACAATCCTGATGGGAATACTTTTTATATCAATAATCTCCTCAATGGTATCTCGGGTAGTGCCGGCAATAGGCGTGACGATGGAACGCTCCTGTTTTAAAAGCGCATTGAGTAACGAAGACTTACCAACGTTGGGCTTGCCACAGATGACTACGTTGATGCCTTCACGAATTATCTGGCCGTATTTTGCGCCTTCTAAGATTCCTTTTAATTTATTATTTAATTTATCCAGGTTATCGCCAATTTTTTTTAAATCCGCTGGGGCTATCTCTTCCTCAGGAAAATCTATATTCGCCTCTAAAACAGTGAGTATATCTAATAATTCTCTTCGTAAATTATTTATTTGCGTAGATAATACTCCTCTTAGCTGTTCAGCGCCAATTTTTAAGGCAGAATCGGTTTTGGCGCGAATGATATCTAAGACTGCCTCTGCCTGCGCTAAATCCAGCCGGCCATTTAAAAATGCGCGCTTGGTAAACTCACCCGGTTCGGCAAGGCGGGCCCCCTTTTCTAAAACTAAATCCAACACCCTGCGCAGGGCCACAATGCCGCCGTGACAATTTATCTCAACGATATCTTCTTTGGTATAAGACTTAGGCGCACGCATTACGGTCAGAATTACTTCATCAATAAATTCTTTTGGTCTTTCTACAATCCAGCCGTAATGCGTTGTATATGTCTTAAACGCCGACAGTCTCTTGCCATCCTTAGAGAAAAAAACTTTATCGGCAATCTCTAAGGCCTGCTTGCCGCTTAAGCGCACAATGCC
>JACRHO010000101.1 GCA_016212045.1 Candidatus Omnitrophota bacterium
CGCGCGGATATTGAGGCGCGGCTGAATGATTTAAGGACAGCAATTAAAGACAGGAATGTGGAGAGAATTAAGAAAACAATGGAGGATTTAACCCGCGCCTCGCATAAACTGGCTGAGGAGATTTATAAACAGGCGGCCTCTAAGCAGCAGCAAACACAAGGTCAGAGAACAGAAGACAGAGAACAGAAGACAGAGGAACCCAGGAGTGGAAAGTCCGCCGCAGGCGGATCCGCCTCCGGCGGAAAAGATGAAGATATTATTGATGCAGAATATAAAGAGGAAGACGATAAGAAATAGGGGCTAGTAACTAGTAATCCGTAACTAGTAATTTAAAATTACGAGTTACGAGTTACGAGTTACGAGTTACGAGATTGTCTACCAAGCGTGATTATTACGAAATATTAGGTGTCCATAAGAATGCCACTCTGGATGAGATAAAGAAGGCCTACCGCGAGATGGCGTTGCGACATCATCCTGACCGCGTGCCTCATGAGCAGAAAAAAGAGGCAGAAGAGAAATTCAAGGAGATCTCCGAGGCCTATGCGGTTTTATCTGATTCCCAGAAGCGCGCCCTTTATGACCAGTATGGGCATGCGGGCATTGACCAGAAATACGCCTATGAAGATATTTTTAAAGGCGCAGATTTTAGCAGCATCTTTGCAGACCTGGCAGACTTTGGTTTGGGAGGAGGGCTATTTGAGGAGGTCTTTAGTGATTTGGGCTTTGATATCTTTGGCAGCCGCACCAGAAGAGGGGGCCGGGCGCGCAGGGGTAGGGATTTAGAGATTACTGCCACCATAAGTTTAGAGGAGGCAGCCAGAGGCATAGAAAAGACGATTACCTTACCGCGCTATGAGGTCTGTTCTACCTGCTCAGGCACGGGCGTTAAGCCTGGCACTAAAAAAGGGACCTGTCCCCAATGTAAAGGCAGTGGCCGGACCGTTTTTTCTAAAGGTTTCTTTCAATTGGCCCAGACCTGTTCCCGCTGCCGAGGCGAAGGCACCATTATTCAGACGCCTTGCCCGGATTGTCACGGAGAAGGACGGACAAGAGTAACTCGCAAGATTAAAGTAAAGATTCCTGGGGGAGTAGATACAGGTTCGCATTTAAGGATCCGGGGTGAAGGCGAGTCAGGAACTGCTGGCCGCGGCGATTTATATGTCATTATTGAAGTAGAGCCGCATCGTATTTTTGAAAGGCAGGATAATGATATCTTAACTGACGTCACTATCAGCGTAACTAAAGCCATATTGGGCGGCGAGACAGAGGTGCCTACGCTGGAGGGAAAAGTAAGGATGAAAATCCCTGCCGGCACCCAGAGCGGTAAGATATTTCGTTTACAGGGTAAAGGTATGCCTGACCTGCGCGCAAATAGGATGGGTGATGAATTAGTGAGGGTGAATGTGGAAATTCCTGCGCATTTAACTTCTGAGCAGCGCCGCTTAATTGAAGAATTTGCCGAATCCTGCGGAGAAGAGATTACTAAAGAGAGCTTTACGGAGAAGATAAGGAAAGCATTTAAGTAAAGGAGAATGAAGGATGCCTACTTACGAATACGAATGTAGCGCTTGCGGATACCGATTTGAGCTTTTTCAAAAAATTACCGATGCACCTTTAGAAAAATGTCCCCAATGTGCAAAAAAAGTAAAGAGACTTATTGGCAGCGGTTCAGGGATAATTTTTTCTCATCGCGATAAATCTAAAGAGGTGCCGCCAACCTGCCCAAGAATGAAAGAGGGATGCGATGCCTGCCAGCCTGAATAATCCTGCGATGACTAAGATTGCGGCCTTTAGGGGAGTAATTTACAATCAGGAAAAGATAGCAGAACTCGCAAAGGTAGTCTGTCCGCCTTATGATGTAATCTCACCGGCAAGACAGGAATATTATCATCAACTTCACCCACACAACCTTATCCATATTCTCTTAGGTAGAGACACCCCCGGCGAAGATAAATATAAGCGCTCAGCTGGTTATTTTAAAGACTGGTTTAAAAAAGATATCTTTATCCAGGACCAGAAGCCGGCCATATATTTCTATAGCCATCAGTATAGTGTCAAAGGAGAGAAGAGGACGCGGCTGGGTTTTATTGCCTGTCTTTATCTGGAAGACGATAATCCTTCTGTTTTTAGACACGAACATACCCGGCTTGAGCCAAAAGAGGACCGTCTAAAACTGCTGAGAGAGACAAAGGCGAACTTAAGTCCTATATTCGTCTTATTCCCCGACAAGAAACGTATTGTCCAGCGGCTTTACGAGCAGCAGATGAAGGATAATCTACCTTTTATTGATATAACTGACGAAGAAAAGAATATACATAAATTATGGAGATTAGATGCGCCGGATATTTTAAAGGACATACAGCAAAAGATGCAGGGTGAACATATCTTTATTGCCGACGGGCATCACCGTTACGAGGTCGCCTGCACCTATCGCGATGAAATGAAAAAGAAAGTTGGCAACATAACCGGCCAAGAGGGATTCAATTATCTTATGGCTTATTTTACCAATACCGAATCTAAGGGCCTGACTATATTTGCTATCCACCGCCTGATAAAGTTAGAGTCTCAGCTAGATTTTGCAGATTTCTTAGCGCATCTTAAGGGCTATTTTGACATAGAGGAAGTTCAGGAGAGGATTAAGTTTTTCTTTTTAATGGATAAATGCAGCCGGGCAGAGCACGTCATCGGGATGTATAGGGATAAAAAATACTATCTTCTGCGTTTAAAAAATGTTAAGATTTTAGATAAAGAGATGCCTGATGGATCTAAGGCCTACAGGTCGCTGGATGTCTCCATATTAAATTCTATAGTCTTAAAGGAAATCTTAAAACTGGATTTAGAAGATAAAGAAAAAATTAGTTTTAGCGCTAACGTAGATGAGCTTATCGAGCGCGTTAACAACGATAGTTCATGTATCGGGTTTTTCTTAAATCCCGTAAAGATCCCACAAATAATCGCCGTGGCTTTAAACGGCGAAAGGATGCCAGTGAAATCCACTTATTTTTACCCCAAGGTTTTATCGGGTCTGGTAATCAATAAACTGGAGTAAACATGGCATTGTTTGGCAAACCAAAATATACAATTGTTAGATTGAAGAAGCACGAGATGCCAGAGGGCTTGTGGACAAAGTGCGAGGCCTGCTCTGAGGTTTTATATAATAAAACCCTGGAGGAGAACTTCCGGGTTTGTCCAAAATGCAACTATCATTTTATCTTGTCCGCTTATGAAAGGATAAATATGCTTTTAGATAGCCAGACTTTTCAGGAATATGATAAAGATATGTTGTCTTCTGACCCTTTAGATTTTAAGGGCCCCAAGACTTATAAAGAGAAATTGGAAGCCGATCAAAAGTTGACTGGATTAAAAGAAGCAGCAGTAACCGGAGTTGGTTTGTTAGATAATAAAAAAGTAGTTTTAGCCGTAACCGATTCGCGTTTTATTATGGGTTCAATGGGTTCAGTGGTGGGAGAGAAAATTACCCGGGCAATAGAAGAGGCCACAAAAAATAAACTACCGATAATTATTGTCTCTGGTTCGGGCGGCGGGGCCAGGATGTATGAAGGAATGTTTAGTCTGATGCAGATGTCCAAGACATGCGCGGCCCTGGCTTATCATCACGAAAAGAAACTACTGTTTGTTTCGGTACTCACTAATCCCACTATGGCCGGGGTAATGGCTTCCTTTGCCGGAATAGGGGATGTGATTATCGCTGAGCCCAAGGCCTTAATTGGTTTTACCGGTCCGCGGGTTATCGAGCAGACCATCAGGCAGAAATTGCCAGCCGGATTTCAGCGCTCAGAGTTTCTCCTGGAGCACGGGCTTATAGATATGATTGTGCAGCGCAAGAATTTGAAAACAACATTGCGTCAGTTGCTTGACTATTTGGCTTAAGTTTAATATAATAATCAGGAGATTTTAAAGAGGAGAAATATGGCTCAAGTTAGTCTTAGAGATGTTTCCAAAACTTTTCCCGGCGAAGTAAAGGCAGTAGAGAGAGTTAATTTGGGCGTGGAGAATAAAGAATTTATGGTCTTGGTAGGGCCATCCGGATGCGGCAAGTCCACCACCTTAAGGATGATTGCCGGCTTAGAAGAGATCGACGAAGGCAGTATTTATATCGGCGATAAATTGGTTAACGATGTGCCGGCTAAAGACCGCGATATTGCCATGGTTTTTCAGAATTACGCCCTTTATCCGCATATGACTGCCTTTGAAAATATGGCCTTTGGCCTGCGCTTAAGGCGCTATTCTAAAAGAGAGATCCTCCAGCGCGTAAATGAGGCGGCGGATATTTTGGGGATAAGACAACTTCTTGATAGAAGACCAAAAGAACTCTCCGGCGGAGAGAGGCAGCGGGTAGCCGTGGGCAGGGCCATCGTCAGGAAGCCCTTGGTATTTTTATTTGATGAACCCTTAAGTAATTTAGATGCCAAACTGCGGGTGCAGATGCGCACAGAAATCCACAAACTTCATATTCGGCTTCAGACTACCATAGTCTATGTTACCCACGATCAGGTTGAGGCGATGACCATGGGCGATAGAATTGCCGTAATGAATAAAGGCGTCTTGCAGCAGGTGGCAGATCCGATTACGATTTATGACCACCCTAAGAATAAGTTTGTGGCGGGTTTTATTGGTTCGCCTCCGATGAATTTTATGCAAGGGACAATTATTAAAAAAGACAACCGCCTCTATTTTGATGAGGCAAAAATCAAGGTTAAATTAGTGGAGGATATGCATAAGCAGATGCTGCCTTACTCTGGCAAAGAAGTAATCTTCGGCATACGCTGCGAAGATATTTATGATAAATTATTTGTCTCCGAGGCCCCCCCGGAAAATATTGTGAGAGTCAATTGTGAGGTATTTGAGCCGATGGGCTCAGAGGTTTATCTTTATCTAAATACGGGAAGGCACACTTTTATTGCCCGGGTGGGGGCGCATAATCGGCCGGCAGTCAATCAGGATATGGACGTGGTATTTGATATGAGCAAGGTGCATTTCTTCAATAAGGATACCGAAGAAACGATAGTATAGGTAAACCCCGTTACACCCAGGAAAATTCCGTCTCTTAGCAGGGTGTAACGGGGTAAAGCGCATACGAAAAAAACAAAATATTTAGAGACAATTACTGCTTTTCTCGTTAGTCTCCTTTTATACATATCCCTGCCAATATACCTAGCCCAGATACATCTTATCTCTATTAAGGTATTACTTATATTCTATCTCCTTGGCATAGTAATTGTATTCTATTCATTTAAAAGGAATGCCCATAAAAGGTATAAGTTTAATCTCCAGATTCAGGATATACAGGAAAAAATAAATATCTTGAATGAGGAGAATGTCCGAGAAGCAAAAGATAAATCTGCCCTGTTAGAAAAAATAAGCCGCTATGCCCAGTTAAAAAATATTATTGAAGAGATAAGTCATAATTTATCCTTAGAATCTATCGCGGATACCTTAAGCTCAATTGTTTTTTCGCTTATCGGGGAGAATAAGGGAGTATGCAGCCTTTATCTGGCAGATCATCAAAGCCGCACCGGTTTAAGTCTTTTTAAAGCCAAAAAAGAGGATAGGGGCCAGGTCATCAAGAGCAAAGAGGGCGATATATTTGACCTCTGGGTATTAAGGCATACCAGCTCCTTGCTTGTAGAAGATATCAAGAAAGATTTCCGCTTTGATTTAGAAAAAATAAAGTCCGATGATTCAAGAAAAGTATTATCTCTCGTTAGTTCGCCGTTTCTGGTTGCTAACCGTTTTTTGGGAATTTTGCGCCTGGATAACCCTGAGGCTAATTTTTATACCCAGGACGACTTAAGGCTCCTGTTGACCATTTGCGACCTGGGCGCCCTGGCTTTGGAAAACGGAGAACTTTTTAGCCGCACCCAGGAGTTGGCGATACACGACGAATTGACCTCGCTTTATACCAAGGCCCATTTTCTGGAACGCCTGAAAGAAGAGACAGGAAGAGCTATGCGGGGAGGCGGTCAATTTTCTTTATTGATGTTTGATATAGATTATTTCAAAAATTACAATGATAAATTCGGGCACACTGCCGGAGATATTGTTCTCAAGAGATTAAGCCAATGCACAGTTGAGTTCCTAAAAGACCTAAATCCGATTATCTGCCGTTTTGGCGGCGAGGAATTCTGCGCGCTCTTAAGCCGCACAGATAAGGAAAAGGCAGATAGTATTGCCGAGGGCTTGCGCGCGGAAATAGAAAAGACCAAGATAATTTTACGCCAACAGGAGACTCATATCACTGTGTCTATCGGAGTGGCGAATTTTCCTCTTGATACAAAAGATGAAGCAGAGATTATCGTTAAGGCAGATAGGGCGTTGTATGAGGCAAAGAATAAAGGAAGAAACAAGGTAGTTTGTATCTAAGGCGGATAATGAGAGGAAAAGTATAATGCTGCAGGTAATCCGGTGAACCGGATATCCGGGACTAGGAGATTAGGATATCAGGGGATCCGGGACAAAAACCGTCCCGGATAACCGAATGCCCGGATAACCTAGCCCCGGATTACCAGATAGCCGGATGACCTAAACTGATATTCTGATAAATGCAGTTAATTTAATTATGTTAACTTTAATAATATTAATTCTCTTAATTATATTTTTATACCTCAGCCTGAATAAAATATTGGCGATAAACCTCAAGAAGGTAAGGATTAATTATGACTATGCCCAGGCTCAAGGCGCTCAGCTATTCCAGAAAAACACTGAACTAAAACAAGAAAATGAACATTTGAGAAATACCCTGGAGAAGACCATTACCCTTTATGAAACTGCAAAAGAGATTAGTAAATCTTTAGAGCAGGAGAAGGTGTTTAGTTTGTTCAGGGATGAAGCGAGCAATCATCTGACGATAAAAGAGTGCAAATTTATTCAAGGCGAAATTGAGCCGGCACGATATAAGGATTATCTGGTCCTGCCGTTAGAGATAGAAAAGAAGCGCATCGGATATCTTCTGGCTTATATAGTAAAAAAGGAGGAATATGAGACTTTTTATATTTTAGCCCAGCAGTTTTTCTTAGGGATGAAGAGAGCGCTTTTATATCAGAAGATTCAAGAACTGGCGATTATGGATAGTTTAACCGGAACTTTTAGCCGCAGATATTATCTTGAGCGGTTCCAGGAAGAGATAAAGCGCTCTAAAAAGTTTAAGTTAAATTTTGCCTTTTTAATGATAGACGTGGACCATTTTAAAGGTTATAATGACCATTACGGCCATTTATCAGGCGATGCTATTTTAAAAGAGATCGCTTCAGGCATCAGGGAAAACATAAGACAGATAGATTTCTTAGGCCGCTACGGCGGAGAGGAGTTTTCCATTATTTTAACTGAGACAGATAGAGAAGGCGCAAGATTTGCTGCCGAACGTATTCGCCGCGCCATAGAGGATAAATACTTCAAGGTTTATGATGAGGGACTTCGGCTTACTATCAGCATCGGAATCTCCGCATTTCCTGCTGATGCCCAAGAGCAGCAGTCGCTGATTGATAAAGCAGACCAGGCGCTCTATCGGGCAAAGGAAGAGGGTAGAAATAGGGTGTGTGTTTCGTAAGCTTAACTGCCCTTAAAAAAAAGGTTTTGCTTTTTTAAAAATTTATGTATAATTATATCTATGAAGAGCATAGAGGTTTGTGATGCCAAACTAAAAAAGAGCACCGCCTTTGGTTATGAGCTATTGCTTGACCTTTATGAATGTAAGCCTGGTGCCTGCGATGATTTATCCCTTTGTTATAAATTTTTAGATGAGATTGTAGGTTATTTAGGGATGGAGAAACAGGCGCCGCCAAATATCTTCTTTACGGATGAGAAACGTTTTCCGGATAAGGCCGGGCTCTCTGGCTGGGCGCCGCTGGTGGAAAGTTCCGTAGTCATTCATACGTTAAGCCCTAAGAATTTTATCAGCATAGATATATATTGCTGTAAGGAATTTGATATTGAAAAGGCAAAATCTTTTTGCCGCAGATTCTTCTCTCCCCAGCGCATGGATGAGCAATTTATTCTGCGCGGTATAGATTATTATAAACAAGAGGCCTCTTAAAAGCGTTTCTTGTCTCTCGCCTATTATGAATCCAGGAAAAATCTCAGTAGTTACAGCCTTAGTTTTAATATCTCTATTTATTTTTGTTGCAAGTTATAGCCAGTCCGAAGACCCCGATACATTAATCATCTTTCATTCGCCCTCTTGCCATAACTGCCTAAAAGTAAAAAATGAGGTAATGCCGAAGATTGAGCATGATTTTAAAGACAGAGTTAAATTTACTTACATTGATATTGAGAACATAGATAATTATAAATTACTGCTTGCCTTAAAAGAAAAATACCGTTCAGATATAAAAATTGAGCTGCCGGTATTTTATTTCCGCGGGCATTTTTTAAATGGAAAAGCAGATGTAGAGAAAGGCCTGGTGTGGCTGATTAAGGAATCATTGCGCCTACCTGCAAAACAAAAAGATGAATTACCTTTTATAGATCTGGTGGCGCATTTTAAGGCGATTGAGCCGCTGGCAGTAGTCAGTGCCGGCCTCATTGACGGCATCAACCCCTGCGCGTTCAGCGTTATTGTCTTCTTTATTTCTTTTTTAGCCCTGCAGGGTTATCTAAAAAGAGATTTGATTATTATCGGGTTAATTTTTATTTTTGCCGTATTTTTAACTTATCTTTTAATCGGTATAGGATTATTCGGGTTTCTTTACCGCCTAAAGAGTTTTTGGCTCGCTGCCAAGGTATTTAATTTTAGCATCGGGATATTTAGTATTATTTTGGGCATATTTACTCTTTATGATTTCTTTAAATTTAAAAAGACAAAAGAAACAGAAGGTCTGCTTCTACAGTTGCCCGCAGCAGTAAAAAAACAGATTCAGGCGATTATCGGCAGGCACTACCGAAAAACTAAAGACCAGGAGATTAAAGGTAATATTCTTAAGTTAGTCTTTAGCGCAATGATTACCGGATTTTTAGTCTCAATATTAGAGGCGGTATGCACCGGCCAGGTTTATCTTCCCACCATTACCTTTGTTTTAAAGGCCACGCCGCTTAAATTACCAGCATTAGGGTATCTTTTGCTCTATAACCTTATGTTTATTACGCCGCTGTTTGCGATATTCCTTTTGGCTTTGTTGGGAGTGACCTCAGGGCAATTTTCTAGTTTTCTAAAGAGGCATCTTTTGAGCGTGAAAGTCCTGATGGCGATTTTATTTTTTGGGCTAGGTATATTTTTGCTCTGGAAGGGTTAAATACCTTGCAATTAAAAGCAGTTTAAGATAGAATATTTTAACTATGCCAAAGAAATTTATTATCGCTATTGATTTAGGTGGTACGAATTTAAAAGTTGCCCTGATAGGCCGGAAATATAAAATTTTGCATAAGAGAGTGCTCAGCACTAAGAATTTTGGGCGTAAAGACAATTTAATTTCCGCAATTTTAGAGGCGATAAATAACATTATTAGAGATAAAAAAATAAGCCGGGCAGAGATTCTCGGCGTAGGATTAGGTCTGCCTGGGCCGATTGATATAAAAAAGGGTATAGTTCACCTCTTTCCTAATATCCCCGGCTGGAGAGAGGTAAATCTTAAAAGGATCCTAGAGAAGAAGTTAAAACTGGCGGTATTTTTAGATAATGACGCAAACCTCATGGCCTTAGCCGAGGCGCGCAGGGGGCGAGCCCAGGGATTAAGTAATGTTATATGCATTACTTTAGGGACAGGCGTAGGCGGTGGCCTGATTATTCAGGGTGAGCTTTATCGCGGCGCCAGTTTTGCGGCAGGAGAAATAGGGCATCTGCCGATTAATGAGGAAGGGCCCAGCTGTAATTGCGGCGGTCGAGCCTGCCTTGAGGCTTATATAGGTAATAAAAAAATTGAAGAGAGGGCGAGGGTATTATTTAAGCGCCGCATTTCTTTAGAGGAATTAAGCCGGTTGGCTAAAAAAAAGAATAAGAAAGCTGTGCAACTATGGACTGAGACTGCCAGACACCTAGGTAGGGCGCTGGTAGGGGTAGTTAATCTGCTTAATCCCGACGCTATTGTTATCGGGGGAGGCGTCGCTGGTGCAGGTAAGATATTATTTGATAGGATAAGGAAAGTTATATTGGAAGAGGCCATGCCAGTGCAGGCCAGGCAGGTAAAGATAGTTAAGGCCGCACTCGGTAATGATGCCGGTTTGATCGGTGCGAGCCTTCTAGTTAAAGAGGGAGTAAGCTAAAATGGAGATTTTTATTGATACGGCAAATATAAAAGAAATAAAAGAGGCAATAGCCCTTGGTTTGATAGACGGCGTAACTACTAACCCTACTTTGATTGCCCGGGAAAATCGTCCAGCCAAAGATTTGTTGAAAGAGATTTGTTCTCTAGTATCTGGCCCGGTAAGTGCGGAAGTGATTAGCCTTGATGCTAGTGGCATGGTTACTGAGGCGCGGCAATTGGCAAAAATTGCCAAGAATATTGTCATAAAAATACCTTTGGTTAAGGAGGGATTAAAGGCGGTAAAGATTTTATCCTCGGAAGGCATAAAAACTAATGTTACCCTTTGTTTTTCTGTTTCCCAGGCGCTCTTGACTGCTAAGGCGGGTGCGGATTATATTTCTCCGTTTGTGGGACGACTGGATGATATTAGCGAAGTCGGTATGGACTTGATAAAAGATATTAGGACTATTTATCAGAATTATGGATTTAAGACCAAGATAATCGTTGCCTCGGTGCGTAATCCTTTACATGTAGTCAGTGCCGCGCTGATGGCTGCAGATGTAGCCACTATCCCTTTTGCCGTGATTGAGCAGCTGATTAAACACCCATTGACGGATATAGGGATACAACGATTTCTAGAAGACTATAAAAAAATTCCGCAGAAATAATTATGGACAAATTCCAAATTCCAAATCTCAAATCTCAAATAAATTCCAAATTCCAATTTCCAAAATTCCATCCGCCGAAGGCGGATTGGTCATTGGTCATTGTTTATTGGTTATTATTTGGTTATTGGTGTTTGGTTATTGGTGTTTGTCCGTTGTTTGCCCAAGAGAATAAAATAGAGCCGATTATTGTCAATGGCGATATAGTGGAATATGTTACCGAGAAAAATGAATTTATCGCCTCAGGCAATGTCTCAGTGGATTACAAAGGCACAAAATTAACTTGTCAAAAATTAACCCTGAATACCCAGACTAAAGATGCCTTTGCTGAAGGAGACGCCAGGATTGATGATCAGAGGGGGGTAATTGAAGGCAGTAAACTAATTTATAATTTTCAGACTAAAACTGGAACCATTATAGATTCAGAATTCCGGGCCAATCCCTATTTCGGCGTGGCTGAAAAGACAGAAAAGGTAAGCGAGGCGGAATTCATTGCAACCCGCGGATATTATACCACCTGCAGTTTAGATAATCCCCACTACCGGATTAAATCAAGAAAGATGAAGGTTTTTCCCGGAGATAAAATCCAGACCCGGGA